>WTAT01000281.1 GCA_013139415.1 Desulforhopalus sp. | reverse complement strand
GCCAGTGCCCTTTCAATTACTGACACCTTATGCTGTAACTGCTCATCATCCAAGCCTGTGCCCCTGCCGGTCAACTCCGCAACTTCTTTACCGGTACAGACCGCGGCGATGGCTGTTGATGGCGTTGTGTTGCCAATACCCATATCTCCGGTACCGAACACATCAAATCGACCAGACAGCTCGTTGGCAATATCGATGCCGGATTCAATTGCCCGTTTGGCCATTGCCTTACTCATGGCAGGCCCAACTGCGATATTGTCCGTTCCGAGACCAACTTTTTTATTTATTATCTTGTTACTTTCAGCCAAATCTTTGAGGTCGGCAGCCACTCCCATATCGACGACAAAAATCTCGGTTCCGGACTGTCCAGCCAGTGCATTTATTCCAGCACCGCCGGCCACAAAATTATAGACCATCTGCGGGGTAACTTCGCTCGGATATTTAGAGATGTTTTCGATACAAACGCCATGATCACCAGCCATTGTGACAATGGCTTTTTGATGTACTTCGGGTTTGACTGTCTTCATAATACCGGCAATATCAATCGCCAGATCCATCAGATCGCCAAGGGCCCAATGTGGAATGGCCAAGTTGTCCAGGCGATCTTTTGCCGCATCCCTGCTTGATGAATCCTGAGGATATATCTTTTCTATTGTTCTTTCCAAAAGGCTCATGACGTTTTGTCCTATTTTTGTTAAACGCGTATACTCTTTTTTAGTACGAGAGGTATTCCGCAGCTCACAAGAACAACCTCACTCGCATTTTTGCCAATTAATTGATTACATGTTCCGACGAGATCACGGTATTTACGTGCCAGGGCATTGTCCGGTACGATACCAAGTCCAACCTCATTGGTAACACAGATAACCGTTCCTGCATAAGAACTGGCAGTCGCAAGCCATTCGTTACACAGTTTACCAATACGATGGTCATCAAGCGGTGGACTCTGACCCTCATCAGTAAAGAGAATGTTGTTCACCCAAAGGGTGATGCAGTCAATCAGCACAACATCAAAACCCTCGGCTTGCCCAGATAAAATGGTGGTTAAATCAGTCTCGCTTTCAATTGTAACCCAGCCTCTTCCTCTTCGCTCTTGCTGGTGCCGGCCGACCCTCTCGGACATCTCTGAATCGACTTTGGGACAGGTTGCAACAAAAAGCCTTTTTGTTGCTATTGACTCGGCAAGCTCCAAGGCATAGGAGCTTTTTCCACTTCTCGCTCCGCCGGTAATAAGAATAATTTTTGCCATTTGCCTACCCTTTAATATTGAAACCGGTAAGTACCCCACCTTCGGTAAAGAGACGAATGGAGCAGAAACAACCCGGTTTGACATCAAATACCAGATATTTGTCGGAATCAAGGCCTAGCAAAAGGCAGAGAAGATGTCTAATAATCCCGCCATGGGCGATGACCAATATGCTGTCTTCAGCCATGTTTTCCAACAGAGCTTTGAAAGCAGCTATCCTGTTTCTGAAAGCGACCAGGGATTCACCACCTGGAAAGGAAAAAATATCAGGTTCGATAACCCAGGAATCAACAAGTTCTTTATCAATTTTTACGATTTCAGAAAAATTCTTACCTTCCCAGCGTCCAAAGTCGACCTCTCTTAAAAGCTCATTGAATTGACAGGTACACGGAAGATAAAGCTGTTCCAAGGTCTGCCGACAGCGGAGCATAGGGCTGCATACTACTTTCTCAACATCTTTACCCTGCAACAATCGAGCTGTTTTTCGAACCTGTTCTATTCCACTCTCAGATAACGGTGCATCGGTTGAACCAATATAGCGGCCATGCAAACCTGTGTCACCATGACGCAAAAAATATAGCTCTTTTGCTACCATTTTTATATATCCTGTTGAAGCTGCAAAATAGTAATTTTTTAGCACCCATATCAAATGATTTGCAGATTCAATACTCTAAAAGTCGTCCATATTCAAAGGATATTCTCGGAACCTTGTTAAATCCGAGATGAAATTTCCCCGAGTAGTTCTCGGGCGAAATCGAGACCTGGATCAAGAGTAAGCGCGAGGGTAAGAAACTCAACTGCTGATTCTGTGTTGCCAATCTTATTATAATTTACCCCAAGATTTGCATAGTCTATGCCGGACGCTGGATTTAAATCGACAGCCCTTTGAAAGTGCAGGATTGCTTTTTCATATTGTTGCGTTTTGAAAAAACAGACCCCCAGCGTATTGTGCAGGTCCGGCCTCTCTTCATCTTCCTTCAACCCATTGTACAGAATTTCAACAGCCTCATCATATCGCCCGAGTTCTTTTAAACAACTGCCCATATAAGAATAAATGTAGGGCAGATCTTCTGCTTCAGGCTGCATGTTCAGCGCACGATCGAAGTGCTGAAGGGCAGACTCCGGAAACCCCATATCGGAAAAATTACGTCCTCGGTAGAACTCAAGGTAGTATGCTTCCGGCAAAAGTTTTTCCATCTGCAGGAGCTTCTTCTCTAAAACTTCCGTATCGTTGACACGTTCTACGAGCAGTTTGGCAGAAAAGAGTCCAACATCATTAATCATTGATCTTTCACGAAAATGAGCCCCGGGAACTATTGTATATAATGCAGGTATGTCGAGGCCATCGTGGGTTACATCTATCATCAGAACTTCCATGTCGATTTTCTTCAAAGAGGCTATACAATTGTTCACTTCGACCATGATGTTGTTATGAGACAGGTTGGCCATCGCCTCAATGGTGACGTTTTCCGGAGTATCTGTTATATAATCGACCTCTTCCATGGAAAGAGGTTTTGGGAGTCCTGAGGCAATATAATTTGAATCGGTATTGAAATCCCCGGCCAGTTGCGCCACCTCGGTGACTGCCCTGATCAGTGCTTTTTCTGGATCAGGGGTCGTCCCTGCAGTATAGACTATCTCGCTTTTTCCAGGAAAAGTTGAACGGTCAATGGCTAGAGCTGCGACTGTACAGATACCGGTATCCAGGCTAAAATCGTTGAGAAACAGTTCGATATTATTATCACGAAACTTCCCTATAAGCTCAACAGCCACAGCATCTTTGACTGAATCAGGATCGATTTTCGGCGTGGTACTTTTCTTATTGTTGACAACAGAACAGACATGCCTTTCGACAATCTCACAGATGCCCTGAAGTGCAGCTTCCTCATAGGTGTTGCCGGCAGATGGACCGTTGAATTCATTTATGGCAAAAAACCAGGAAAAAGGAATGAGCACGTCATTCCCGGTGCTTACATTCGTGCCCCAGGCCCACTGCATCGGAATATTATCCAGCAACTGCTCAAGCAGCTGAACGGACGAATGGGTATCGTGAACCGACGCCAGAAGATACTTCAGGCCAAGTACAGGGTAGCCGGCTCTGTTCATGGTTTTGTAATCTCCGGAAAGAAAATTACCGGAATTATTTTTAAAGGAAAAAAACGAGAATCGTTCGGCGAGCTCCATGCAGGCAGAGGCTTCGGCCTGTATAGGTGAAGCTCCTTTACCCATCTGTTTTTTTGTGCCCGTCAATGCATGGGCATCATCGCCACAAACGCTGAAAAAAACCGGGATGTCCAGGCGACCGTTATCGATTCTTCTCACTTCGTTTAATATCTTCAGGTCAAGTGATTCTACCTTTGCATAAAAATTCTTTAATGTCTCTTCCGGAGTTATTGCTTTATCCTGGTCAACAGTAAAGGTCTTAAAGCAATCGTTGAATAGTATAGATTTCTTTTTCATTTTTCTTTGGAGTGATAGTACATTGAAATATTGTACGTTGAAATGAAAACGGCATAGGTTTGACGACAAACCAATACACATGCATAAAATAAATTTTAAGTACCTTAAAAAATTCGTAAAGATACTTATACCCTGCAAAGGGTATTGAATAGAGCACCCCTCAGGTAAGCGACAGACTCCGAGGGGGTATTGAACTGAATGACAGAAAACCTGGAGTAAGGCACTAATTGAGAAACCACAATCGTCTTGATTAAGGCTGTTACAGCTCGTCCCTGCACTGCCTCCATTACTTCCTTGTTTAAACTTCCTTGTTTAATAGAGGAGTCTTCCTCAGCTCTTCTTGGTTATTAAAGAGTCTGTTGATTTATGAGTATTTTCGTTTGATATCAAGGCATGTGAAAAAAATAACCGGAGACATATACTTAATATCTCGGAGTCTCGTTCCTCGCTTACCGGAGGATTATTTTTTTCACATAACGCGGATATCGGGCAGGTAAGCGCAGACTCCGAAAGGCCGTAAATCAACAGGCTCATAACTTATTTCAGAGTTTGTCAGGTGTCAATACAACTGGCGGCCTATCTATAATATTGATCAATTGTCAGTAGGGAGCGGGACAGTAAAGATTACTTGCCTTGTCTGTTATGTGGACCTACCTTGAGGGCAAACGCTGCCAATTGAGATCTTTTATGGGGAGCGGGTTCGTTTTGCAGGAACTCAATATTGCAACTTCGGGAGAAATCTTCATGAACATGGTTTTGCTTTGTTTCCTTTGGATAAGCTGGTGCGTCATGCATTCTCTTTTGATTGATGTATCGGTCGTCAAGACAATTCAAAACCATGCATCCGGCCTGATTCGTTACTATCGTCTTTTGTATAACGGACTGTCTGTTGTGACCCTCATTCCACTGGTAATTGTCACCAGAATGACCGAGGGGCAGGTAATCATAAGCTGGGAAGGATATGCTGTTTTGGTTCGTGTGCTTCTCCTTACGACTGCTCTACTGTTATTTAAAGGGGGAGCCAGGAAATATGATTTACAGTATTTCCTGGGAGTGAAACAGCTACAAACAGGGGAGGAACATATTTTACTGAGCGACACGGAGGAATTTACAGAAGCTGGGGTTTTCGGTATTACCAGACATCCGTGGTATTTGGGCTCCCTGTTGTTTCTCTGGTCAATGCTTGGTCAATATCCTCTGCCTGTTTTTCTGGCGGTCTGTATTCTGAGTATTTATTTGCTTATCGGTACAATGCTGGAGGAGAGAAAAATAGTAGCCCTGTATGGTGACAGTTATCGCCGTTACCGACAGCGGGTATCGATGTTCTTTCCCTGGAAGTGGCTGGTTCGGAGCTTGCAATATTATTGGGGCAAGAGCTGATCGTATCAAAGAAATAAAAATTCTAATATTATCGCGCATCATCCTTTCTAAAAAAATATTTTATCGCATATTTGTTCCTGTATATATCTTTTTTGTGGCTCTCTTTAGGGTTAGGTTCTGCCCTCCCATAACGTTATACCACAATGTAAGATAGTGTAACTATGCTAATTTATCCGTCCACCTCTGTCTGATCAAAATTTATTAACATTTACATAAGAGATACATAACCATAGAGTTTGTATTTTTGGAGTAAATCTATATACTTTCTTAATCAAAATAATGTATATTGTATAAAGAAGTTGATAATTACTATCGATTTCTTTAGCAAAAATAGTAGTGGCGTTGAAGGTGGTTTAACCAAAACTATGTGATAGGTTGCCTGGTGACGGGCCAAGGCTTGGATTTGCACTTATTACAGGCTGGTTATTACAGGCTGGTTATTACAGGCTGGTTATGAAAGCCTTCAACGCTGTCTGTAGAGCTCAATAAGAAGAAAAGTTCCAGGAGAAAAGTTCCGTGATTCGCAATTTCAATGATGACATTTCAACCCCGGATAAGTTTGTCGTAACTCTCGAATTGGTCCCCGGACGTGAATCAAGTGGCAGGACGATTGATACAATCACCGGAATTTCCAAAGATGCTTACGCTGACGGGAGAATCACGGCTGTATCGATAACGGATAATCCGGGCGGCAATCCAGCCCTCAGCCCTGATGCGCTTGGCCATGAAATCCTGGACGACGGAATGGATGTCATTGTCCACTTCACCTGTCGGGATACCAATCGGGTTGGTATGGAAAGTCGGGCTTTGCAGCTTGCCCATATGGGCATGAAAAACATCCTGGCCCTGACCGGCGACTATTCTGGCAAAGGGTTTGGTGGAGCTGGTTCACCGGTCTTTGATTTCGATTCGGTAATCCTCACCACGATGCTGAACGACCTCAATAAACGGCTTATAAGGGCCGGGCATTCCAGTATTTTTATCACCGGTTGTGCTGTCTCTCCATTTAAATATACCGAAGCCGAGTCCTGGGTCCAGTACAAAAAACTGGAACGGAAAATTGATGCGGGTGCGTCGTTTACCATCACTCAGCTTGGTTACGATATTGATAAGTATGAAGAGCTCTTGCTGTATAATAAGCATAAGAAAATCGAGACTCCGGCCTTGGCTTCCCTGTATTTACTGGATAAGAGATCCGCCAGGCCGATGCATGCCGGCAGAATTCCCGGAGTCCATGTTACCGAAAAGCTCTTCAAAAAGGTTATGCAAGAGTGGGAAGTCTCCAGCGAGGGGATGAAGCAGGCAATCGAGAGGACGGCGCGGCTAGGTGTGGTACTGAAAGGTATTGGTTACAAAGGTATTCATCTTGGTGGAATCCATGACAGTTTTGAGACTGTCGGCAAGATTCTCGACCGAATGTCAGAGATTGAACACAACTGGCTGGATTATATTGAAGAGTTTCGCGAGAACGAGCCCAATCGTTTTTATCTGTATAAACAGCCGGAGACTGCAAAAACAGTTATTCCTGGGAAAGACACCATAAAAGTGAAGATCGCGGAAAACTTCCACTACCTCTTCCTGCGCACTGCACATGACCTCTTCTTCGACAAACGTGCTTCTCTTGCCCCGATGTATAAAAAGATTTCCAGCTCTCTGGATAAGAGCAAAACATCGTGGATGTTGAAGGCTTTTCTGGAAGATCCATTTAAAAAAATGATGCTATCCTGCAAGAGTTGCGGAGATTGCGGCATCCAGCATGTGGGGTTTCTCTGCCCCGAGTCAGGCTGTCCTAAGCATACACGAAACGGAGCCTGCGGAGGTAGCAATGATGGTTTCTGCGAAGTGAATACCGATAAGCTTTGCGTTTGGGTACGGGCCTATAATCGCATGAAAAAGCATGGAGAGACAGAAAAACTCACCCGGGAATTTGTCCCGCCACGGCTTTGGGAACTAAAAGATACATCTTCATGGATTAACTTTCATTTGGATCGAGATCACCAGAAGCCTCTTAAACCACCTGCGCGGATGCTGTAGCTCTATGATCCAGCTCCTGAAATTGATGTAGCGGATGGCGTGTGTCAGTTTGGAGCGGAATTTTTTAATTATTCAAACTTATAACTGGACACCAGTTTATCGAGGGATTGCGCCAGGGAATTGAGAGAATGGGAGTTTTCATCTACCTGCCGGGCGTTATCGTTCATATCCTTGCTCGAATTGTTTATTTCAGCAATCTGTTGTGCTACCATTGTTGAGACATTTGAGCTTTCCGCCACATTATTGTTAACCTCCTGAATGGCTATGGAGATTTGTGCAATATTTTGGGAAATTTCCCTGGCCGTCACCGACTGTTCCTCAACGGCGGTTGCGATGGTGTTGACAATTTCACTGTTTTCCCCTACCACATTGCCGATATTGCCAATGACTGAAACGGTTGTTTTAGTGGTTGTTTGAATGGAGTCTATACGCTCTTTAATCTGATCGGTTGCCTGAGCTGTCTGTTTGGCGAGATCCTTTATTTCGTTGGCTACTACGGCAAAACCTTTTCCTGCATCGCCGGCTCGTGCGGCCTCAATGGTCGCGTTCAGGGCAAGGAGGTCTACCTGTTGGGAAATATCCGTTATTGTTTCTAGAACCTTGGTGATTTCCATCGCTGCGGAGCCGAGTTCATCTACGCTCACCGAGGCCTTGGCTGACTGGGTTACGGCGTTATCGGTGACCATTCGGGCTTTTTCAGATGTCTCGGCTATCTCACTGATGGTAGAGGTCATTTCTTCGATGGCTGAGGCAACAGCGTTTACGTTGACGGCAGCATCTTCCATAGAGGCGGACACAAGATTCATATTTGTAGACATCTCTTCAACGGCAGAAGCAGCTGTGTTTGATTGATTCAACGTATCCTCGGCAACTGAGGATAAGCCGGAAGAAATTTTTTCCAGTGCACCGGATGAGTCGTTTATAGCAACGGATTCTTTGGCAATATAGCCGATCATCCCCTGGAGTTTATCGGCAAAAGTATTAAACGACCTGGCCATATCGCCAAGTTCATCATTGCTCTTCACAGTCAGTCGACCGGTGAGATCGCCTTCACCCTCAGAAATATCGCGGAAAAATGCATCGGCCTCGCGAATCGGTCTGGATATACGGGTTGCCAAAAAACTGATCAGCCCCCCTCCCACAAGTATCATTGCCACAACAATGGTAGCTATAAGTACTTTCTGTTCGCTGATAATGGTGTGGACGCCCTTTTCCTGCACAGCCATGGCTTTGTCAATATCGTCTATATAGATTCCTGTACCGACTATCCAGCCCCACTCCTCGAACAGCTGCACATATGAAAGCTTGGCTACCGGCTCATCCTCATCAGGCTTGGGCCATAAATAGTCGACGAAACCTTGCCCGTTCTCTTTGCTGATTTGTACCATTTCCCGGAAAAGAGTTTTTCCTTTCGGATCACGAAAGTCCTTCATAGAAGTGCCATTCAGTGATGGTTTGATCGGATGCATGACCATGTTGAGAGCGGTATCTATAATGAAAAAGTAGTCTTTGCCATCTGGGCCGAACCGGAGATTGGCGATCTGTGTTTTGGCCTCATCCATGAACCGTTTCTCGGCTGTTTCGAGATACACGCCGGTGCCGATGACCCAGTTCCAGGGTTTAAACAACCGCACAAATGAAAGTTTGGCAACGGGATCTTTTTCACCGGGTTTAGGCCACATGTAATCGACAAATCCCTTGCCTTCGCGCTGACATACCTTGACCATTTCGTTAAAAAGACGTTTGCCGTTAGGGTCTTTGAAATCGGCGAGATTTTTTTCATCCAGAGCAGGTTTAATCGGATGCATAACCATTGTCGGTTGCATGTCGTTAATCCAGAGGTAATTATTCCCGGCGTAACGCATACTTTTGATCATCTTCAGTGCTTGCCCTTTTTTATCTTCGACGGTAGGTCCTTCTTCATCGTAGATGGCCTGAATTGATGAAAAGGCCAGGTTGACCACCGATTTCAATTCATTTTCATAGGCCTTGGCTATCTTTTTCGTATCATGGGCGGTCTCGTACTGGGAGGCGAGAATTTCGAAGGTGTTGCGAACTAGATCCGTCAGCTTTTCTTTCTTGTCGCCCAGCATTGTTGAATGAATAATTTCCAGGCTCTGTTCGCCCTGTTTTTCAATGCTGCTAATGCTCAGAAAGAGAAGAACTAGGAGCCTGTCCGAGAATGCCCTTTCGGAGTCTACGCTTACCTGCCCAAACTCTT
>WTAT01000347.1 GCA_013139415.1 Desulforhopalus sp. | reverse complement strand
AGGCATTTTGTTCAAAATCGAGAAATTTTAAAAAAATAAGCACAGCCATATATGTGATATTGCGAGCATTATTTTTTGGGAATTCCGAAGAGTTTGGGCAAAAGGGCATTCTCGGACAGGCTCCTAGGTGCGTTTTTAGTCTCTTTGAGCAAAACATCTTTATAGTTAACCGGGCCGGAGGCCATGATTACAACGCGAGTATAATCGTCAGATGACCAGTATTTAACAGGAAGCACATAGTTCAGATTGTTATCAACAGCAGAGGAAACCATTATTTTAGGAAGTGGAATGTCATGGTCACTGGACAGAATTTTAAGGAGTTCTTCTGCCATAGGGCGCATGTATCCTTTGGGGTAGTCTGATACTATTATGAAAAGAAAATCCGAAGCTGTGCGAGGGTCGTTCTGTTTGTCTAGATATATTTGGGCGAGGGCAAAATAACCATCATCGGCAAGTCGATGTTGGGGAAAGAGTCTTGTAATGTCTTTGAAATAGGATATAGCTTCTTCTAGATCTATACTGTTGTGGAAGCGATCATGCATTTCCCCGTAAACACGTCCTAACATAAAAAGACAAGCAGGGGCTAGTTCTGATTTTGGACTGGAAAGATATATACGTCGAAAATTTCCGGTACCTTTTAACCAGTTTTCCCCCGAGGCAGAGAGGTTAGATTTCGTTTGGAGTTGGTTGTAATAAAATTTTGCCTCATCGTACCGTTTGGAGAGAGATGATTGCTCCTTGGTGTTATCGCTTATAGCAAATAGATCGAGCGGAGAGAATATTACATGCAAAACTACTGCTAGGTAGATTAGAAAAGATCTGCTGATCATGGTGAAGAAAAAACCGTGCCCCTCGTCTGATATCGCACTATAAAACATGATTCCTTTAAACTCCACAATTGAGCGGAACCTTCCTCAGTATACTTAAAACCACTATTCAAGGCAAAGCAAATAGTAGTAGAGATTATAGGAGATATAGATGTTAATTATGGCTATAGAATGTAGAATACCTAAAAAATATGTCAGAATCAACTACGTCCGTGGTGCAGTCTATCAGTTCTTGAGCATCTCTTTTAAGGCATACAGGGTGGTTAAAGCATCCAGGGGAGCACAGCGATCGAGGTTGATTTCACGTAAATAATCCCTTATTGGGTCTGAAGGTGGGGAGAAAAGTGTGAGTTGATCCGGGTGTTTTTTAATTCTTGTTGCTTTTTTACGATTCGATATGGGATCTACCGTCTGGCCGAATTTTCCAAGTTCGATTTCCCTTAATATCACTTCCGCCCGATGGACCACATTATCGGGTACACCTGCGAGACCGGCAACCTGGATACCGTAGCTCCTGTTGGTTCCTCCTTTCACCAGTTTATGGAGGAAAATGATATTGCTCTGCCATTCTCGTACCGCAATCGAGTAGTTTTGCACGCGTTTATTGGCTTTTGCAAGCTCAGTGAGTTCATGATAGTGGGTGGCAAAAAGTGTTTTTACACCTTTGCCGTTTTTTTGTACCAGATCTTCGGCCACCGCCCAGGCAATTGATAGTCCGTCGTAGGTTGAAGTACCTCTGCCAATTTCATCAAGAATCACTAAACTTTTTTCCGTCGCATTGTTGAGGATATTTGCAGTTTCGCTCATTTCCACCATAAAGGTGGACTGACCACGTCGTAAATCGTCCATGGCTCCGACTCTGGTGAAAATTCGATCTACGATACCGATAGATGCTTGTTGCGCCGGGACGTAACAACCCATCTGGGCCATGAGTACAATGAGAGCTGTCTGTCGGAGTACGGTAGATTTCCCGGCCATATTGGGACCGGTGATTATGAGTACCTCATCGGTTGACTGATCGAGATGGACATCATTGGGAACAAATTGTCCGGAGGGAAGTGTCCTTTCAATGACCGGATGACGACCTTCAATAATCATAATTTCTTCACCATCATTCATATCCGGTCGACGATAATTGAATTTATGGGCCATCTCACCATTGGCAGAAAGAAAGTCAATTTGGGCGAGAAGCTGGGCAGTTTTCAGTAATCGACTACTGTTTTCGGCAAGCTGAGCTCGAATGGAGAGGAACAATTGATATTCGAGCTCCACTCTCCTGTCCTGAGCACCAAGAACCTTGTTCTCAAACTCTTTGAGTTCCGGGGTAATAAATCTTTCTGCGTTCACAAGGGTTTGTTTTCTTATATAAGAATCGGGTACCTTGTCAGCCTGAATTTTACTCACTTCAATAAAATATCCGAAAACTTTGTTAAAACCGATTTTCAGTTTAGCAATTCCGGTTGCTGCACGTTCCTTGGATTCAAGATCAAGTATAAGTTGCTTGCCATCTCGAAGAAGAAGGACAAGTTCATCAAGTTCAATGTTGTATCCACTTTTAATCAGATGGCCATCACGAAGTGTGACAGGTGCTTCATGATGCACCGATTTGTCGAGTAATTCGTAAAGATCGTATAGCGTGTCAAACTGATCTCTAATATCAATGAGCTTTCGAGTGTTACATTGATCAAGTAAGGTCTGGATGGTGGGCAGAGAGGCAAGGGACTTTTTCATGGCGAGCATATCCCTTCCGTTGCCCGAGCCAAGTATCATACGGCTATTGAGTCTTTCAAGGTCGTAAACGTGCTCGAGCAGGTTTCGTAACTCTTTACGAACGGTGCTGTTATTAAAAAAGAAAGTTACAGCGTTCAACCTGTTGATAATTCTGTTTTTGTCCTGTAGAGGGAAAAGAAGGTTATGTTTGAGTAACCTCGCTCCCATGGGGGTACAGGTGTGATCTAGAACAGAAAGGAGAGAGCCTTGTCGCTGTCCACCGACTATGGTCTGGGTGAGTTCTAGATTTCGTCTGGATGAATCGTCAATATGTAAGATGGTGTTGGTGTCCAGTGGGGACAATTTCTCGATATGATCAATTGCGGTTTTTTGGGTCTCACGGATATAGGCAAGTAAGGTGCCTGCGGCGATAATTCCGGAAGAAAACCGACTGCAGCCAAATCCATCTAAGGTGACGACGCCGAAGTGGTCATATAGTATTTCTTCAGCCGCTTCGGCATGGTAATTTGAGTTGTCCCTTTCTGTTATGCAGACGCCGGGGATTAACACCAGTATTTGCTGAGTGAGGGGATCGAGAGAATCTCGCTCCTTTCTCGAGATAAGCAGTTCCGAAGGCATGAGGCGGGTTAGCTGGTCAAGAATGATTTCGCCGCCCTCTTTTTTGTCGCTGTATTCACCGACCAGAAATTCACCGGTACTGACATCGAGAAAGCTTGCACCGTACAGTCTTTGGCCACCGGTTTCTTTCATCACAAGAGAACAGATATAATTATTGCTTTTATCGTCGAGGAGTAGCTCGTCGGTAATGACTCCTGGTGAAATAATGCGAACAACCTCTCTTTTGACAATTCCCTTTGCTTCCGACGGTGTTTCGGTCTGCTCGCAGATAGCCACACGTCGTCCGGCTTTAATCAGTTTTGCCAGATAGGTTTGTGCGGCATGGTATGGTATGCCGCACATAGGTACCTGAACAGCATCGCTTTTTTTGTTCCTTGAGGTGAGGGTGATGCCGAGTATTTTCGAGGCGACGACTGCATCGTCAAAAAACATCTC
Organism: Desulforhopalus sp.; assembly: GCA_013139415.1. Lineage (GTDB taxonomy): Bacteria > Desulfobacterota > Desulfobulbia > Desulfobulbales > Desulfocapsaceae > Desulforhopalus_A. The sequence goes on along the minus strand of WTAT01000347.1, from coordinate 2,382 downwards.
GTAAAAATCTCCCATGCGGTAGAAGAGTATTGTGTCTTCATGCTGCCCTTTTATCTCAAGGTATTGTTGCAGCATGGGGGTGAGTTGAGTCGTTTTTGTCATGCGTTTATGTTACTTATCCATCGTAGAATTTAGTGCCTTACTCCTGAAAGCCTGTCATTCAGTTCAATACCCCCCTGAGGGGTATATAAAAAACAAGAAATCTGGAGAGTGTTTTGAAATTAGGAACTTAAAGTGACCTTCAAGGCACTTATACCCCCTTGTGGGGTGTTAGGTTTTTACGAGTTTGTCTTATGTTATATAGATCAAGAAAATCTGGTAAGAGTCTGTCAAAAGTGGCGTCGATGTGTTCCGGGATGGTTCTGATATCAGCCATCACGCTGATAAAGTTATGGTCGCCATCCCATCGCGGCACGATATGGACATGGAGATGATCGGCAATGCCGGCCCCGGCAGTTGCTCCTATATTGCAGCCAATATTGAAGCCGTCTGGGTTGAGTTGATTTTTTAAAATGGCCGTTGCCTGTTTTACCATTTCCATGAGAGCGCAGTTTTCAGAAGTGGTCAGCTCGGTGATGCAATTAAGGTGACGTACGGGTGCCACCAGCAGATGCCCGTTGGCATAAGGAAACCGGTTAAGCAGCACAACTGAATGCTGATCTCGATAGAGGAGCAAATCCTTTTTGCAGGCATTACTGTTGCCTTCAGGTTCAAAGAGACAGCCGTCGGATTTTGGTACATTTCCCCTGACATGCTCTATACGCCAAGGGGTCCATAGAGTTTTCATAGCTGGTTTGGCAAGGTATAAATTGAAGCGTTTAGACCGTTTTGGTCTATGTATAAAAGAGCATATGTTCCGGAGGCACCGTACTTTCCTGTACCCATAAAACTACCGGGGTTGATCAGAAGTGTCCTGCCAAATGTCTGGCAAATAGCCTTATGAGTGTGACCAAACACTATGCAGTCGGCAGCTGGGAATTGCTCGAAAACCCTTTCCTCAATATTATGGCGAGGTCCAGCTCCATGGGATATTGCTATGGTGTATCCTCCAAGAATAATTTGTTTTTTATCCGGCAATACCTGTCTAGTAGCGTTGTTACACATATTACCACACACTGCATGAATCTCCTTGCCTTTGAAAGCACTCAGGATGGTTACATCGGTGAGATCTCCGGCATGAATGATCGTGTCGCAGCCAGCAAAGGTAGTAGCACATTGCCTCATGAAGGATTCGCTTACTTCATTGAGATGGGTATCAGAAAGAATTCCAACAGTAATCATCTTTATTTCTCCTTAGAGTCCATCCGGCTATTATACCCGGAGCTTTGATGTCCGCATCGAAAAAAACAATTTAATATGCCTTGCTTCAACGGGTGGGACATAAACCTTTGAAAGTTTTACAGTGTGATTATGCAAAAAAACGCGTTTTTAACAGTTGCAGAAAAAAACAAAAGACAGGTATACTGTTTTGTTCAGGACAGCACAGGTTTGTTCTTCAGGCTTGTGCCCTGAAGCTGAGCGTTCATGACATCTGGAATAAATAAAGGTTATTTAAAGCTAAAGCGAAGCTCATTTAACGGTTTATTTCATTCACTTTAAGAAGATATGGAGAAGTACGATGCTAAGTGCCTCTGATTTAAGAAAAGGTCTAAAAGTTCAAATAGATGGAAATCCTTATATAATAACCGATTTTCAGTTCTCAAAACCTGGCAAGGGACAGGCACTTTATCGAACTAAAATGAGAAATATGATTTCCGGTAATCAACTCGTCAAAACATATCGTTCCAACGATAAATTTGAAAAAGCCGATCTTGAAGAAAGAAAGATGCAATTCCTCTATAGCCAGGGTGAAGAATTCCATTTCATGGATACGGAAAACTACGAACAGCTTTTTCTCACCAAGGAGCAGCTTGGGGACAATATCAACTACCTCATTGATAATATGGAGGTAGAGGTGCTGTTTTATGACAATCAACCTATTGACGTCACCCTCCCGATCTTTGTGAATTTGGAAGTTACGAAGGCCGATCCCTGGGCGAAAGGTGATACTTCCGGCAATGATACAAAACCGGTCACCGTCGAGACCGGCTATGAACTGCAGGTTCCGCCTTTTGTTGAAGAAGGGGATAAAATACAGATCGATACACGCACCGGGGAATATGTTACCCGGGTAAAAGAGTAAGCTCAGGTGCTTGACAAAGAAGGGCTGCACATGCGTGCAGCCTTTTTTCGTTTGATTAGGTCGTTCTTTTATCGGCAGGAGTTTCTTGAAGTCGACACGCCGATCCGTCAAGCGGTATATATTCCAGAAAGTAATATAACTCCACTCGCATCAGAGAAGGAGTATCTACAGACTTCACCCGAACTCTGTATGAAAAGATT
>WTAT01000112.1 GCA_013139415.1 Desulforhopalus sp. | reverse complement strand
AAAGCCGAGCGGCAAAAGAAATATCAGTGGATTTTCATGAATGGCAAACAAGTTAGAATAAAACGCCCTCCCACTATTGATGGAATCGAAATTGATGAATTCATTCAAAGAAATGCAGACCCCATTTGGTTGCATCAGAATGAAACGTGGGAGTATATCGAAAGTGACGAAGATGATGAAGAAATACCATTTTAAATTAGTATGGCTGTTGCAAGATACAATGAGAACAAGTACATGCAGGTCATTAGCAAACGAGGAAATACAAATGAAAAACGAATGGGATTCTAAAAAATGTTTTGGGCAGCAGGCAGAAGACATGCTTCACGGGGAACCACCGTACAAGTGTTTAGATTGTGGTATCTTTGACAGATGCCATAAAATAACTGTCGCATCATGCCTGCAAGCAATTTCAACCGACTTGACTCTGATAACTGAAAATGGACTCGCCACAAACAAGCTCAAGGGATTCGCAGAACTGAATAAGCTTGCAGAGGCAGAAATGAAGAAAGAAGATTGAAAAATTGCTAACAATAAAATTATGAATATAGGAGTGATCAATATCACTCTTTTTAATGGACGGCACACCGGATGGTGTCGTAGCTTGCGAGTTTTTCAATTGGACAGAAGGGTTACAGAAGGGTCAACAGAAGGGTCAGGTCTTTGCTTGACCCATCTCGTCTGTAAACATACTCCGCTGGTTGCTCTTCTGCAAAAGGAATAACTCGTTTTATTTTTAGTTTGTTGTCACGTCTCTGTGCCAAACAAGGTTTGCTACATTAAATATCTCTTCCTGGCGGAGTAACCACCGGGAACAGAGGTGAGCATGCCGGATAAGCAATTTTAAGTGGAAGATTAAGGGGAAGCGGTTCGCCGATTGTTAACCTGGGCTTGGTAAAGAGATTCAATTCCGATTCCGGGACGGTTAAGTCCTTCAACGTTCAGCCAGCTGGTTTGTCGGTCAAGGATCGAATTGCCGATGGTCACAGGCTCACCACTCCTCCTCTGTATCCCGACAAAGAAGGCCTGGGGCAGGTGTTCGAACATGGTTGCAGAAGTACCGGAAGATGTTCCTTTTGTGGCGTAAGTACGGGCGAATTCGTTATCAGTCTCACCGGTGTAGCAACTCATATGTCGGGGGGCTATAATGTTCCAAAATACATTACGGACCCCTCCATGGGGTAAAACACTCATATCTCCACCAGGGCATACATAGAAACCCCGAAGGTTGTCGAACAGATTCTCAAAAGGGAAAAGGCCGTGCAGGTCAATGACAGCGTCCGTTGCAGTTGTGTCGTTCCTGCCGTCATAGCGGGTAGCTGAGTTGGTAATAACATTCCCCGAGGCCATCATGGTGACTGATACAGGGTGAACCAACCGGGCAAAAAAGTCAGCACGAGAGACCAGGATATCATTGCTTCGGCCAATGGTAATACCGGCATGACCGTCGACGCCTTCAAACAGCAGATTCGTCATAGTGCAATCGCTTGAGTGACTGACGATGATTCCTTGAGTCAGGTTTTTAAAAGTGACGTTTCTGACCCACCCATCAGCAGCATGACTTATCCACAGGCCATTCCAGAGGTAGTCCTGCTCCTTGGCAGTCCTGATGACCGTGCCATCTTCGCCCTCGTAAGGTTTATGATGTCGGTAATTGCCCGGCCAACTGCTTTCGATGCGCAGGTTCTCTATTCCAACTCCTTGAACTCCCGAAAAAGTAAAAATTCGAGGCTTATAGCGGAGAAGTTGATCGAATCGGGCCGGTTTGGCCAGCCGGATATTTTTTCTGTCAACTATTTCTGCAATCCTGACTATCCAGCTAAGATTTTTGGCGGCTTTGCCAAAGGTATCAACCTGATCGGGGGTGAGCCGGAATGGTCGGGTAAGTTGAAGAGGGATATCTACCTTACCCGGTTCAGGATGGTCTATGTCAATCAGGGGATCTTCGAAGTGAATGACAACGAGCTGTCCAGCAAAAAGGCGCGAGGTGTCGGAGACCTCAACATCCAGTTGCCCACGCTCCAGACTTTTGGTAAAACTCGTGAGCAGTTCCTGTTGTTCAGAACCCAGCACTGCAATGGCTGCCGCCCCGCTTCGGGCTTCTTTTTTGGCCGGAACGCTGCCCAATCGCCTGATATTGCCTGTGGGGCCCGGCGAGCCAAGATGCAAAACGGTACCGAACACTGTATCTCCTTCACCTCGCAGGATTACCTGATCCCGGGTAATTTGCAGAGTGGGGACAGCAGCAGTTTTACGGATTTCATAGCGACCCCGGGGAAAGAAAACAACACCTCCACCAGCGATACCTGCTGCATCTATGGCGGCCTGGATTGCAAGGGTATCATCTTGATTGTCATCGGGTTCTGCACCAAACTGAGGATTGGTCACATCAAACACCGGCCCCGGAACATCAGGAATCGAACGATCGCCCATTGCATAGCCCGCATGGGAAAAATCTGGAAGCGGGGAGGAGGCCGAGCCCCCTGCAAGGTGATTCTTCCAGACGTTTGGAATCCATCCGGCTGGAGCCGGAGTGGCAGAGTTGTCAGCAGTCAGTTCCGTCGCCTGCGCACTAACAGGATTGATTACGTTGAACCTAAACTCATTAAACTCATTAAACCCACTAAGCCCATAGCCCAACGTGAGTTGAGGCGCCAACAGGGCCGTAAGCAAAATAAGAGCGAATTTTGGTCTGTTTCGATGATTATTGAATTTTCTGAACATTTTTCCCTGAATATGTGTGAAGACCATGGTTGGTGAAGTTCAATTATATGCACCCAAGGGCACTCGAAGTGAAGTCGGAGTTTATGCCCTGTTATTAAGGGTGCTTATCTCCTGCGGGGCACCATTGGTAAAAAAAATGTCGTATGCCTCAATCTCGAACAAAACTCTTAGCTTCAGGATGGAAACTATACTAACAGTGAGCTGTTAATGTTATTTAATTCGCTACAGTTCGCCGTCTTTTTTGTCGTCGTGGTCATGGTTTACTTTGCCATCCCTCACCGTTTCCGATGGATGATGCTGCTGGCGGCCAGCTACTATTTTTACATGTGCTGGAAGGCCGAATATGTCATCCTGATCATGTTTTCCACACTGGTTGATTATTTCGCCGGCCGTCGAATGTCAATGCTTTCCGATAAAAAGAGGCGACGCAAGTACCTGTGGTTCAGCCTGGTCTGCAACCTGGGCATCTTGTTTTTTTATAAATATTTCAATTTCCTGGGCCAGTCCGTCACCGAGATGCTGCAGGCTTTTAATATCTACTATGATACCCCGGTTTTTCATGTTCTGTTGCCGGTGGGGATCTCCTTTTACACCTTCCAGACCCTGAGTTACACCATCGATGTCTACCGCGGTCGGGTTCCTGCGGAACGACATCTTGGTATTTATGCCCTCTATGTGTCATTCTGGCCCCAGTTGGTCGCCGGTCCCATTGAACGAACGAGTCATCTCCTGCCACAATTGAGGCAACGATATGCCTTCGACTATGATCGGGTAACCGGAGGTTTGCGCCTTATGCTCTGGGGGCTTTTCAAGAAAGTCGTCATTGCTGATCAATTGGCAGTCTACGTCAACAAAGTATACAATCATGTTGATGACTACCAGGGTATGCCGCTGCTGGTGGCCACCTTCTTTTTTGCCATTCAGATCTACTGCGATTTTTCCGGATACACTGATATGGCCCGTGGAGCGGCACAGGTCATGGGCTATGATCTTATGGAAAATTTCAAGCGGCCCTACTTCGCCAAGCCCATTCGCGAATTTTGGCAGCGCTGGCATATCTCACTGTCGACCTGGTTCCGCGACTACGTCTATATACCTCTAGGAGGCCAGCGGACGACAAGGTGGCGCTGGCAGTACAATCTGATACTAACCTTCCTCCTCAGCGGCCTCTGGCATGGCGCGAACTGGACCTTTGTTACCTGGGGAGTCCTGCATGGTTGTTACCTGGTTGCGGAGAATTTGAGCGGTTCTTTCCAGGCCCGGTTGGCGGACCACTGGTTTGTCGGTGAACATACCTTGATCAATCGTGCCCTTCGAGTTGGAATAACGATGAGTATGATCTGTTTCGCCTGGATCTTTTTCAGGGCTAATTCGATGGCAGATGCCTGGAGCGTTATCGGTAAGATGTTTCTAATCAGACCGGACGATTTAGGCATCTCGGTGATCGGTGTCCCGGCATTTTTGCGCGCAATGCTGCTCCTTCTGGTCCTTTTTATCGTTGATATGACTGAGAGAAAAACCAGTATCCAGCTGGTTGTGACTCGCCTGCCTTTAGTGGTGCGCTGGCTGGTCTATACGGGGATTTTCTGGGCCATTGCGCTGGCTGGTGTTTTTGGTGTGCGGCAGGAGTTTATTTATTTTCAATTCTGATGGCGTCGTAAAAACTACATGTTGCCATTTTTTCGTCATTTCCGCTTACGCGGGAATGACGGTACAGCGAGGTTTTTACTAGTTTATCAATTATGACAGGTTTATGAGCTTTCAACATGCAGGCAAGAACGTTTCTCTTTAAAACAGCAGTCTTCGGTCTCCTGAACACGGCAATCCTTTTGGCTGTGCTGATGTTTTTTTCCGGCCGGAATCGGGATATTCATCTGGATATAGCCGAGACCGAATCCAACCTTCTGGTAAGCGGTGAAAATCAGCACTACGGTGTCGGTCTTCTTGGTACTTCACGGGGACGTGTCTTTTCAAGAGACGGCAACCATCAGCTAGTTGAAACTCTATTGGGCAAGCGGCTCATCAATCTGGCTAAAGGTGGTGGCGGGGGACTCATGCCCGCTAAACTCCACCTCTCTTATTTTTACAGCCGTGGTAATAGCGTGGACCATATTTTCTACCTGGTGGACCCCTGGGTCTTTTTCTCAGCCATTAATAATGAAAATAACAACTTTTTTCTCCGAGACGAGCCTTTTGAGCTGTCGATTCTCTGGCAACTGCTGATAGACCAATATCCACTGGATCGGGTTTTTTCCTATCTGCAAATGATCGCGGTCAATGACTGGCAGGCTATCTCCCGCTATGCAGGACCGGGCTTGACAGACGGTACCTTGAAAAAGATCGAGGAGCCCAAGCTGAAAAAAGCCAGAGAGCATTACCTCGAGCGGTATGGGAAAGACAGCTTCGCCCGATATAGCCAATACGTCGATAAAATAGACGAACTTGCCGCGAGAAATGGCAGTAAGATAACCTATATCATGTTACCGCTATTGATTGCCGACTTTCCCGGCATTGCCGAGGTTGATCGGAAAATGAGGGATGCAGCAGCCGGCAACAACCACGTAAGCTATTACAATCTGGCGACCGACATGCAAAACCGACTTTTTTTCTATGACCATATGCACTTCAACAAAAAAGGTATCGCCGTTTTTACCGAACAGGTTTTCGCCCCGATTCTTGATAGCCAGGAACCTTACCAAACACAGAATTTTTTAAGGCCACTAAAAAATTGATTGGTAAAGGTGGGGTGTAAGCACCCTTTACTGTTCCAGGGGAACAGGGAGAGGCAATGGGAAAACCGGGAATTGTGGAAGTGACGGTTGTTATCGAAGCAAACAAGCCAAGAATGGTTAGAATTGCAGGTGACGCCGTTATTAACTGTAAAACGTAAATGGATATTTGAAGAGGTCAATGGGGGGATGTAATGAAAACCGCTGGGATATTATTAGTGCCTTACAGATTATTTTCGTTCATTCTTTTTGGTACCCGCTTGACGGGTACTCTGTTTAGTGCCCGCTCGGAGTCTATCGCTTACCTGACGGGTATAAAAAACAAGAAAAATAATCCGCATAAGGCATTTATACCCCCTTGTGGGGTGTTAGTTGTGAGTGTGCTGTTGGTCTTCGTTGCTGACCCTGGCTATTCCAAGGCCGTTAACTTGCAGGAATCTATTTACAATCCAGGTATTCTAAAACCTGTGGACAGCAGTTTGAAAGTTGTGGTCGGTCAGTTGGCCCCGGATTTCACGCTAAAATCAATTCAAGGTGAGAGTGTAACCCTCAGTCAGTATCGGGGTAAAAAGAAGGTCGTGATCTCGTTTGTTCCTGCCGCTTTTACGCCGGTCTGTTCGGATCAGTGGCCTGGCTACAATATCAGCAAGTCTATTTTTGATACTGCCAATGCGGTACTTCTTGGCATTACTGTGGATAATGTACCAAGTCTGCACGCCTGGGTTCAGCAGATGGGCAGTCTCTGGTTTGATGTATTGTCTGATTTCTGGCCCCATGGACAGGTAGCCGATACCTATGGATTGCTGCGCTCCGATGGAGTTACAGAGAGGGCTTTGGTCTTTATAGATACTGCCGGCATAATCAGGGGGGTCGAGGTGGGGGATATCAACGTGCGTCCACCGCTGGAGGTTGTGGTAAAAGCTCTGGAGAAGATGGATTGATGGTTGGTGGTAAAAGACACTTTTAAAATATTATACAATTCGGTATGTTAAACCTGAAGCACCTTGATACCTATGTAGCTATACTGAAAAATTTATACGAAAAAATTGAAGGCTGATCCAGAGCAAATCATATTCAGAGGGGGCCGGGAGAATAATGTCGTCTATTGTATCATTTATCGGCTGGCATGACAGCGGCAAAACTACGCTGGCTAAGCAGGTTGTGACCGAGCTGAAAAAGCTGGGTTACAGAGTTGCGGTTATCAAATCGAGCAATGACTCTGGTATACAGTTCGATACCCCCGGAACCGATACGTTCATGCACAAAGAAGCTGGGGCAGACAGTGTTATGCTGGTGGCACCCGACCAGATGGTGCTTCAGACTAAAAACAGTAACCTTTCTCTCAGGACGCTGGCGCATCGATATTTCCCGGATGTAGATATTGTCATAGGTGAAGGGTTTAAAACCGCCAGGAAAATTCCGAAAATTGAAGTATTCAGAAACCGCGACCAGAAACTGCGAGACGAAGTGCATGGGGTTATTGCTGTTGCAACCGACGTTGAGGGAGTTGCCGGAAATTATGTCTTTCGTCTTGATGAGGCTCCGGAAATAGCTCTCTTTATTGAAAAAAGATTCATTACCAGCAAAGGTGGCAGAGAGGTCGCAGCACTGCTGGTCAATGGGCATAAAATCCCCATAAAAGACTTTATTCAGGAGGCCTTAGCTGGAACCGTTCATGGTTTTGTCAAGACCCTCAAGTTTAACAAAGATATCAAAGAAATTGAGCTGCGTATAAGGCTTGATGATGAGAGCTGATGATTTGGAAAAATAATTTTCATTCAGCTCCCCCCTGACAAGAATAAAGACTACAGGGGGGGATGAATTAGTGCCTTACTCCAGATTTTCTGTCATTCAGTTCAATACCCCCTTGTGGGGTGCTCTTTTTAGTACCCCCTTGTGGGGTGTTAATTTCTTTGTGATGTGAAATTGTTCGGTTTAGCTGAACTGTATGCCGTAAAGCAGTTAAACAGCATGGCTACCCGATAGATTATCTATATGGTAAAGGTTATCTTGTCCATATCTCAGGTTCATAAGAGCCTTGGGTGCAATACTCTATCCGGTATGGTTCGATAACAATTACAGAATAATTCGGGTCATCGGGTCCATCAAATACTGGAGCGAGCATGTCATTCCAGAATGCGTGGCGTTCTACTTTATCCGTGGTTACTCGAGCCAGTCCCTGAATCTGTAGATATGGTTGCATTTCCTGCAGGCTGGTAACGCCACAGGTCAGATGAACATTTTCATTATTCTCGATCTGTTGAGTTTTACGCGAATCGCCAAAGGTCGCGCATCGAATCACTAAATCTCCGTCACCAACCGTTACCACATATCGAACCCAGGGGTTGTTTTTCTCTGTCACAGTTGCCAAAGCTGCAAGCTGTGGTCTGTGGATAATATCTAGAATACGTTGTTTTAGATCAGGCATTTAAACATCTCCTTTGTAGATTTTATTTTTACACTACATCTCTACTGATAAAACAGATCTCGTATAATACCAAAGGATTCTCATTGAAAATAAAATTTAATGAGATTTTGTCAGAATTTTGTATCTTCTTTTGAAGAGAATAATCAGCAATTCTACTGAAAAATAGCAAGGGGAATAAATGGAAGGAATGGCAAAATATGGTAAAGAGGCCTTCAGTATGTTGGGTGGAGTTGAAGGAGTGAGGGCCTTGGCCAACTGCTTCTATGATATCATGGAAGAACTACCTGAAGCTCGCATGATTCGAGATATGCATCCTGAAAATTTGGGACCGACACGTGAGAACCTTACTCTTTTTATTTGTGGTTGGCTTGGTGGTCCGTCTCTGTATAAAGAAAAGCACGGTTCTGTAAATCTTACGGACCTTCATGCTCTCTTGGAAATAAATGTTACCGAGAGAGATATATGGCTTTCCTGCATGGAACGAGCTCTTGAAAAACAGCCCATAGAAAACGATTTGAAGAAATACTTACTAGAACGCTTTCGGATCCCGGCTGGAAAAATCTGTAGTTTCTGCCAACAGCAGTTTCAGAGAATGCCTAATTTTGGTAATAACGTTCAAGGATAATTGCAGGGGCAACTTTTAATGAAGTTGATCTGTCCTGAAAAAAACTCGTCTTTTTATGTAGCTATGTGTTGGTCTTGTTGACATCGTGCTAATGCCTCCATGAAGATTTTAGGAACCGTCGTAATCTTTTCATTCTCGTAGTCATATACCACTATCCCGGTTTCAGCCAGGACGATCAGGTCATCGCCTCTTTCTATTTTGTAAAAAATACGGAAACTTTTTTTTGTAATTTCATCAATATCTAGATGAATGATGATTTCGTCATCCAGGTACCCCTGATTTTTGTAATTGACTACCAAATCAGCGATAATGATACCGGCTTTATGATAGCCTAATTGCAATTCGGTACAGCCTATTTTTTTAAACATATCGATTCGAGCTTCGTGGAGCAGACCAACCACTGCATCATTGCTTAAATGATTGGCGTAGTTGATATCCCGAATCTTTAAGATTGTCTGGTATTGAAAGGAATAGAGTGGTTGTGCTTTGAGTTTTGTTTTTGGCATTTTTTGAAGTGGCTGAAAAGCTATGGTTTTGTTTACAGCATTGAATTTATTCCATGATACCCATTTTTAATAGCGGGTGCAAGATTTGCAGAGTCCTGGCAGAGAGCCACATTACCTGATCATAAACGATGGGTATTGTCATTTTTTCTTTTATTTTTGCCTAAGATACCACAGTGTTCCCTTGATCTGGGTCCAGCTATTGTGTAATTTATATGAAATATAAAAATCAGTGTATTTGATACGAGATAAAGCCAAACTTGTCGTGAGGCAGGGACGGAAAGCTACGGGTCTCAACAGATAGCCGAGCTACCTTGGAAAAAGGTAGTTCGGCTTTTTTGTTTTCCAGCCTTGATTGTATTGACAACAAATTCGGCTCGTTCGGTATTCATCAATAATGAGCCCAAAAAGTCATTTTTAGTGAAAATATTGAGATTCGGTGTCGAGGAGCTTGTCCGAGAATAGGCATTTTGTTCAAAATCGAGAAATTTTTAAAAAATAAGCACAGCCATATGTGTGATATTGCGAGCATTATTTTTTGAGAATTCCGAAGAGTTTGGGCAGGTAAGCGTAGACTCCGAAAGGGC
>WTAT01000155.1 GCA_013139415.1 Desulforhopalus sp. | reverse complement strand
GTCCAGGTTGTTTTCCTTCACACAGGCGGTCACACACTCCATGAACCCCTCACAACGGGTGATGTTGAAAGCGTAACCGTACAGCACGTTTTCTATAGGCGGTTCACTGCCAATCTGCAGTTCCTGGTTATATTTAAGTGCCGCCAGTCGTTCCAGACGGTCAACGGTCTGGTCCTTTTCTTCCTGACTCATCAGCCGATAGTTTTTCTTGAAAAATTCCTGCCAACGTAGTTTTAACTCCCCACTAGTGGCCGCATCAGCCCCAGGGACACAACCGGTGACGAGAGCGGCACTGGCCGCAGCCGCCCCTATCGACATTCCATTTAAAAAGGTTCGTCGGCTACTCGGTTCCCTGGGTGTATTGGGGGCATCTCCAGAAATGTTCTTTGCTTGGTCTGTTTTTTTACAACTCATACGATACCCTCACTAGTTCAACGGTACAGAGTAGGTAGCTGGAAATCGTTTAGCAAATTTCGGTGCATGGGGATCGTGGCAGGTGGTACAGTTAAAAATGACCCGATCTCCGGCCCAATAACTGACCCGTTTGCCGTGAGCCCCACCGAGCCAATCACGCTTCTGGCGAAAATGACATTGACCACATAACTGGTAACTATGATCAAAATCAATCTTTCTGCCTTTTTTATCCTCCAGAAAGTCAAATTCTTCAGGATGATGACAGTCGATGCAGCTGAGCGCACTGCCTTCCTGACCGTGATTGATCGCCACATTACCATGGGTCAGCTCGAAGGCGTTTTTACCACGCACCTCTTTAGCAGTATGACAGCTGCTGCACTTATAACGCTCAATATCCTGTTTCCTGGCAAGTACGCGGAAGGAGCCGCCCTGATACTCTTCTCCGGCAAGCACAGTCGGTTGTACAATTGGCCGTACCTGACTGACGGAACGGTCATCAAACGGTTCGTCCACATTTTTTATGGTATCCAACAAGGATGTTTCACTTGCCGTCCCAGGCCGTGTATCCAGCAACAGGATGCAGACCAGCAGCAGGATCGAAGCACTCAACATCCTTCTGGCAATAATAGATTTTCTCATAAGCTCCTGCCTGTTCTCCTGCTGTTATTTTCTTTGGAACTCCACCATCGGCGCCGTCTGCACAGCCGGTACATGACACTGGCGACAGTTGCCCCTGGCTGAGTGGCCCACCCGTATTTCAACCACGGCCCCCGGACCGGTATGACAGGCAATACAATTTTCCCGAAGTTGCAGGGCATGCGGTATCGGCGGAGGAGAACCGCCTAAAAAAGGCCTGCCCAGACGAGGGGGGGCTATCGATTGCCAGTCCGTTCCGACAAAGAGCTCTTCCGTAGTCACCTGGGCATGACACTGGTAACAGAGGGTGCTTTCCGGGTGTGGAGTAACAGGCACGAATTTCCCGAACTCCTGAGAGTAGCCACCTTTGGCATGACAGGAAAGACAGTCTGTCTCATCGCCGGTAAAGGTTAAATTCACAGTGTGCGGAATGCGAGGCGGCGAGCCAGGATACTGGCGCAGGCTATAATAGCCGGCAAGATTGCGATCACCGGATTCGGCGGACATAAAAATCGTGGGGGTTTTATCAGCCGCGACATATATTTTTCGACCTTGATGGTCAAAATCGTCAAGATTAACGTCTGCTGCAAAGGCGCCGACTCCGGCCAACAATACTCCGAGACAACAGAAAGCGGCAACAGCGGTCACCACCAACTGGTCCCTCTTTTCTGATCGTTTCATTATGCTTTCTCCAGTCTCACAGCACATTTTTTATAGTCTGGCTGCTTGGAAATCGGGCAGAAGGCATCCAGAGTGACCTCGTTGATCAGGTAACTTTCATCGAAAAACGGCACGAACACCGCACCCCTTGTGGGCACTCCCCGGCCATTTATCTGGGCTGGCATGGTTATCTCGCCGCGACGGGAGATGATCTTGACCTTTTCCCCATTGACCACTCCAAGCTCCGCGGCATCTTCCGGATGCAGCTCGACATAGGACGAAGGTACTGCGTTATGGAGAACCGGAACACGCCGGGTCATTGAACCGGTATGCCAGTGTTCGATGACCCGTCCGGTGTTGAGCCAGAAGGGATATTCGCTGTCCGGCGATTCTGCCGCCGGCTCGTAGGGTCGGGCCCAGATCCAGGCACGGTTATCTTTTTTGCCGTAGAAATCAAAGTCCTTGCCGTTGGTGCAGGCCGGATCGTGTTTCGGGTTAAAGCGCCAGCGGGTTTCTTTGCCGTTGACAAAAGGCCACTGCACTCCGGAACGCTTACTCAACACCGAATAGGGTGCCATCTCATGTTTCGGCCCCGTATGGAAGCGGCGGTATTCCTCCCAGATTTTTTCAATATAGTCTTCCTCGCTCCAGGGAAACTGCTTCTCAAAACCAAGCCTTCTGGCTACCTCGATTATCTGCCAGGTATCCGACATGGCATCGCCCGGAGGATCTACGATCTGGTCAAAATGCTGGGTCCGTCGCTCGGAGTTACCGAACATGCCTTCCTGTTCTATCCACATAGCGGCCGGCAGAATGACATCGGCAATATCGGTGGTTGGAGTCGGGTAGACGTCCGAGACGACTACAAAACGGTCATCTTTGAGGGCACCATCCCGGTAACGCTTGAGATTTGGCATGGTGACCATGGGATTTGTCACCTGGATCCAGATGAATTTTATATCGCCACGGTCAAGGGCGCGGAACATCTCCACCGTATGATAGGTCGGTTTCGGATCAATGTTTTCAACCGGCACGTCCCATATTTCCGCGGCCATCTTACGGTCATGCTCTTTCATGACCACTCCATGCGGCAGGGCGTGGGTCAAAGTGCCAACCTCACGAACGGTGCCGCAGGCACTTGGCTGCCCAGTCAGGGAAAACGGGCTATTGCCAGGGGTCGAGATCTTGCCCACCAGCAGATGAATATTGTAGACCAGGTTGTTAATCCAGGTGCCCCGGGTATGTTGGTTCATCCCCATGCACCAAAAGGAGGTTACTTTCATCGAAGGATCGCCATAGAGAGCGGCCATATATTTAATATCTTTTGCTGAAACTCCGGAGATCTTCTCAACTTTTTCCGGAGTATAATCTGCGAGGAAGGTTTTAAACTCCTCAAAATCGATCGACTCTGCCTTATCGGTGAAGGCGAAATGATCTTCGGTGCCGTAGCCGATATTGGTTTTGCCCTTATGAAATGAGACATGTTCGCCCACAAAGTTCCAATTGACCCAGTCATTGGCAATAATCTCGTAACAAATGGCATTAGCCACAGCCAGATCGGTCTGGGGCTTGAAAAGAATCGACTTGTCTGCCGCCTGGCTGGTCCTGGTCATCCGGGTGGCAAAATCAATGATCTGCACATTGGTACGACGTTTGCGGTTGGCCAGCATCCTGGAAAAGAGGACAGGATGCATTTCCGCCATATTATTTCCCCAGGTGATGAACACATTGGCATGGTCCATGTCTTCATAACACCCCATTGGCTCGTCGATGCCAAAAGAGGTCATAAAACCAGTTACCGCACTCGCCATACAGAGCCTGGCGTTTGCTTCCACATTGTTGGTCCCCAGGCAACCTTTAAAGAGCTTTGAGGCCACATACCCGTCAGGAATAGTCCATTGGCCGGAACCATACATAGCCACAGAATCCTTGCCATGTTTGTCCTTTGTTTCCTGTAACTTTTCAGCAACGAGATCAAGGGCCTCCTGAATGGGCACCTCGACCATTTGGCCGTTTTTGCGAACTTTGGCCTTGGTCAACCGGTCAGAACCGTACAGCGCCTGCACAGAATGATAGCCCTTCATGCAGCAGAGGCCCTTATTGACACTGCAATTTGGATCACCTTTCACAGCCACGGCCTTGCCGTCAGAAACACCCACCAGAACACCGCAACCGGTACCGCAGAAGCGACAGGGAGCCTTTTGCCACGAAACCAGGCCTGAATTACCGGTGATTTTCGGCCAGTCACCAAAACTGATGCCAGGGAACATCGCCCCGGCAGTTGCAACCGCACTGGTTGCGGCAGCACGTTGAATAAACTGTCGTCTGTCGAGTTTCATAGGTACCTCATTCTTTCCCTTAATTTTCATCATAGCTTTCATTAAAGCTTTCATCATAGCCAAAAGCCAGGTCCAGAGACTGCAGCGACTGCAGGTTCTTCAGACTCTCCTGGAGTGTCTCTTCGGTGGTTTCGTTTGGTGTATCGGTTACAAGAACAATTAATTCGTGATTATCGGCCGGAATTATTTGACAATGGGCCAGGGCAGTAAGATCTGCACAAAGTGTCTCCTTGGCTCCATCTTTGGGGGTCGCTAAATAGCTGAAAATCGGCATGGCGTCTCCGGGGTGTGGTTAACTGT
>WTAT01000098.1 GCA_013139415.1 Desulforhopalus sp. | reverse complement strand
TAGAAACATCATCAAAGATAACCGACAGACATCAGTCTCTTCAGATTTATTTGAGCATAAGGCGGAAGAGAAGCTGTATGCACTTTTTCTGGAAGTGAGCAATGAGATGGAACAACTCATTGCGAGCAAAGAATATTCGATGGCACTTGAAGCAATGTTGAAGATGAAGGAACCTGTCGACACTTTTTTTGATGAAGTGATGGTAATGTCAGACGATATGGCAGTCAGGCAAAACCGGCTTAATCTTCTGACTGCTCTGGGAGATCTGATTTTGCAAATAGGGGATATTTCAAAACTGCAGGAAAGTTAAAGCATTCAACTGCAAGAGCGATAAGAAAAAAGGGGATATTCGTGAACACGAATATCCCGTTTTTTATTCTATGAATAAAGTAACTTACTTCTTCTTTTTAGGATGACAAGCAGCGCACTTATCAATTTTTCTTTCCTTTAGGCTTGCATCTTCTTTTGCCATTTTCTTATGGCATGCCAGGCAATTACCGTGGCCGGCACCTTTTATGGTATCGAGCTTGAGTTTGCCCATCTTTTTACCGGCAAGAGCTTCATATTCAGAATTATGACAACCTTCACATTTTTTTCCTTTAAGATCCATGCCTTCTGTATACGCTACCTTCTTACCATCGGCCATTCCATGATGGCATTCTTCACATTTAAATGCCTCCTGGTGTTTTGCATGTGGAAATACTGCTGGTTTTGGTTTGGCACTTTTGCTACCAACCATCTTAATTTCAGCCGCTCCCTTATCAGCGTTCGCCATTGAAGAAATGACTGCACCACCTAGCACAAACATTGAAACAACACTACAGACAAGAATTTTTTTCAGCATACCTGGTCTCCTCTTCTACTATTTAACTAAGTTGTCCAACAATCCTAACCTTCCTAAAAGAACTCTTTATACAGTTTTTGCTTAAACTTGTCAAACCTCTTAAGTATCGGTGAAGTCTCTGGAGTGCTACATTGTCGTGGTTTTGAAGGGCTTAACTTGAACCGTAACTGTGCAGACCCGAAAGAAGGAAATTAACCCCATAATATGTGAAGAGGACAGAGACAAATCCAAATATTGCCAGCAAAGCAATTTTTGTACCGGACCAGCCTCGGGTATAGCGGGCATGCAGGATGATTGCGTAAAAAAACCAGGTGATAAGTGACCACGTTTCTTTTGGATCCCAGCTCCAATAAGTTCCCCAGGCTGAATTGGCCCAGATGGCGCCGGTAATAATGCCGCCGCTCAGCCAGATAAAACCAAAAACCATAGTCTTATGGATTATGTCGTCAATGACTGCAAGGGAAGGGAGGCGATTGGACAGGGTTGAGGACGCATCATCGGTGTCAGGTGATGTACTTTTTAGAAGATACATTATCCCTAAAGCTGCAGCTACTGCGAAGGCGGCATATCCCACAAAACAGGTAACCACATGGGCAATAAGCCAGTTGGATTGGAGTGCAGGCACCAGAGGATTAATGGTTTTATTAATTTCAGTTGAAAAGGAAGCATAGGCCATGGCCAGAAAAGCAAAAGGAACAGCAAAGGCTCCTATAATTTTCGTTTTAAATTTCCATTCGATTAAAAGGTACAAAAGTATGATGGTCCAGGCAAAAAAGACAACGGATTCATACATATTAGTCAGAGGTGCGTGTCCTATGCCCATTTGATAGGATTCGATCCAGCGCAATACTAATCCAGCCGTCTGGACAAACCAGGCCAGGGCTGTAAAGACAGTGGCAACACCACCAAGCTTAGGGGTTTTGAACACCAGTATTGCAATATACAACACTGTTGAGAACAAATAGGTGAAGGTTGTAATACCTAGTAGTTGAGAACTATCCATGCGTTATACTCCGTTTGATTCGGTGATCAGAGAGTTGTAAATGAGAAAAAACATCTGCAATCTCGATTAATTCCATAAGTTGGCATCTTACCTTTGTACGGCGTGTTCAATACGATTTTTGAGTTCGCTGAAAACTTTAGCGAATGCCATTTTGTTTTTGTTGGCAGAGCCGGACAGCCAGAGTTGTGGGACAGACGAGCCATTCTTTTTATACAGCCATATTCTCTGATGAGACATGAAAAATGCCATATAAAGGCCAATTAACATGATACCACAGCCGATATAGACGACCCACACGCCAGGATCCTTTGCCACCTGTAAACCAGTGGCGTACATCTGTTTGGCGGAAATGGTATATTCCTTGGCTTCACTGGTGAAAGTGGTAGTGTCATTATCGTTGAGCCATTCGATAGAGGCAGGGTGTTCCCCGGATTTAAACCATACTTTTGAGCGTACCACCCTTTGGCCAACAGCTTCGGCATTAATGATGCCGAAATGGAGATCTTTTTCCTCCCAGGTCATCTGCTTTTGAAAGGGGAGGGTAAATTGTTTAGAATCGCCAGTGGTCATTTCGGTAATATTCAGAAGGAAATCCTGATACCCCTGATAGCTTGATTGATAAAAAGTTATTCCCTTATAGGTGAGCGGACTGTTTACCTCAATTTCTTTGGTGAGTATTTCCTTGCCGTTTTCAATGACAGTGAGGCTACTTTTATACTCTTTCGGCATGCCGTTGTCATAAAACTCGATGGCAAAAGAGTTGCACCGCACTTCAAAGCCAAGTTCTAAAGAACCTTCGTTTTTGTAGGCAAAGACTTTTTGGGCGGAGCGCATTTCGGGAATCATGACACTCCCTTTAAAGCCGAAAAAGTGGCCAATAATACCACCGACAAAAATTAACAGGATAGAGAGGTGGACGATGTAAACTCCGGCACGACTCCAGCGGCCTTTCTGGCAAAAGAAGAGTTCGTTATTGCCAAGTTTTTTTGAGGTTGCCTTCCACCCATTCTTTTTTAGAAGCTTGGCAAGGTTAATTTGGTCGAGTTTATTTGTACCAAACTCCCACTTGCTGCAGTTCGACATCTTTTCGACGCGTTCAGGATCAATTTCAAGGTTGTCTGTAGTTATTAGTTTCCACACCAATGGAAAACGATCCAGGCTGCAAATTATGAGGTTTGTGCTGAGTATTCCGAGTAATCCGAGAAACCACCATGAATAGTACATATCCGGTATATCAAGGATCTGGAAAAAGTGGGCTGTTTTAGCACCATAATTTGTGACATAAAAGGCAGCGGATTCACCTTGTGGTATGATTGTCCCGATGATCGAGGTGGTAGCAAGGGCACAGAGAGTGAATATCGCCAGTTTAACGGAAGAGAAAAAATCCCAAAATTGTGTAAGCAGTGTCATTGTAATATATATATAATGAGAATTATTGTTGACTAAAGAATTTCTACAATAGGCTTTGCAAGATTGCAACGGGAGAACTTAATATAGTGTTCTTGGCAGAAACTGTAAGAATAATATATCACATTCTTAATTTTCACCAGGCTATCAGGAATCAAACGACGCGCTAGCTTAAATGATTTTCTACACAAGAACACCAAATCTTTTGCTCTCCCAGATAAAAAAGTGGATATATTTAGTCGTCAGTATAAAAAAAATAACTTAATTATAGGTACATGGGGTGTTTTGGTAAGCAGATGTGAAAAAGATAAAAAACGATTCGGTAGCGATTTGATATCAATAAATCAGAATGCATGCCTTGCCATTAATGCACACCGATAGTACGTGAATACGATCTTTACATTGTGAAATAGACCATGAAATAGATCATGAAATAGACCAACATATGTCTCCTTCTGTTGGAGTTCAAAGAAAATTGCTAATCAGACAATTGAGAGGCGGGAAATACCTTGCCTTAAATTTTAAAAGAGGGTAAAAAGGCAGATTCTTGATTATTGTATTACTAACACCCCTCAAGGGGGTACTAAAAAGAGCACCCTTCAGGGGGGTATTGAACAGAATGACAGGCTTTCAGGAGTACTCAGTTCAGTGCCCCCTTGAGGGGTGAGGCACTAACACACAATTTATGCATTTCTCCATTTGACCTGCTTGCTGCAGGGGAATGGGATAGAAGGAGAACGCAATGGCAAAAGTATGTGAAATCTGTGGAAAGAGACCGATGGTGGGGAACAATGTCTCCCACGCCCATAACAAGACGAGACGCCGTTGGTTACCAAATTTGAAAATGGTGCGTATGGTCGATGCCGGTGGAAACAAGAAGAGAACCAAAGTGTGTACCCGTTGTATTCGGTCCGGCGCAGTTGTAAAAGCTGCCTGAAAAAATATTATTATCAGTGTGTAAGGCGAGAGGATTTAATCCTGCTCGCCTTTTCGTGTTTGGGGATACGTTATGACTGAAGAAATAGTGAAATATCTCAGTTCTGCAGAGGCTGCAAAGTTAGTTGGTGCCATTCAGGAAGAAGAAGATATTGAGCAGACCAACAGAAGGCTCCTGACTGTATATAGTAAAGATGACAAGGAACTCTGCTGGTTTGACTTTGAAGAGGTGAAATCTGCCGTTGGCGATGTCCCGGCTGGTGAAAGAAAAGAAGCAGTTCACAATTATATCATTAATCACATTCCCGATTGGGTAAACGATCTTTAAGTTGCATCTGAGAACGGTAGATTGGAAATGGTGCAATTTGTACTCTCACTCAGTCGTCTCTTCCAGCCATTCGTTTAATGGTAACGGAAAAAGGGCGCATCGTGATGAGAGGCTGTTGCTGTATCTATTGTCTATCTCCCTGCCTTGCTGAAATATGGAGACAGGTCGGTCAGAAGAGACCACGACCACGATAGTCTTGGGATGTTGAGCTGTAAAACGGAGAGCGGAATTATAACGTGCTCCCCGCGCCCTGTCTTCGTTATCTACTCTGTGACCGTCAAGCAAACAGGCGAAACCGTGCAAATGCAAGTCTGATCGGATATGCAGTGCACCGTCAACTTTTGAGAGTCCGGCAGCAAGCTTGAGTTTGTTCGTTTCCTTCAAGCTGACCGGAGGGGTTAACACCTGTCCGGCAATCGCTGTCGGTTCAGGCGCCAGATCAATAACAAACGTGCAGCCGAACATGTTGTCCTCTGCATTATGTACTAGTGCTGCAATAATCTTAAACATATCGTTTCTAATGGACGGGTCAGTATCGTAATCCAGCAACGCCTCCTCAACTTCAAACAGCTTTGCTCGGTGAGTGTCGGAGCTGTAGCTGCCGTCCTGAAAACTGCAGATCACCTCTTCACCTACAAAAAGAAATCCCAGTTTACCCTGAAAATCTGCGGTGATATGAAACGGACTTAGATTTCGTTCCGCAATTCCTAGGATATTTTCCCCATCAGAGATAAGTGTTCGATCAGAATGCTCCACTGTCTGCAAGAGTTTACGCGCATGTTTAAAATTGTTTAGCAGAGGTTGTTCTGAACTTTGAAATCTTGCCAGGAAATGAATGTCTTTGAGGAACCTCGGTTCTATAAATGTCAGTGAGCCGTGGGGGCGTGCGCCTTCTTCATTGGTTTTTGAAATGCCAAGAATAGCATCCAGCATTGGGTAAATACGTATCTGAACATCAAGACCCAGAATAAGTCCGGCTTTATCGACAATGCAATCATGGACGGCATGTGAGGCATATTCGCGGAGAAAACTTCCGGAAATACCTGTGTAGAGGTGGCTGTCATTGGCTATGTCGTGGGAGAATCTCAGTACGGCATGCTCCAGCCAACATTCGGTCGGACAGAGAGAGCAGATGTTCGGGTGGTGTTCGGTAAACCACATTTGATAATAGACTGAACTGGAACTTCCCCCGTTGGAAATCAGCCCGTCCAGTTGCAGATTGGGTTGTGGTTCAATATGATTGTAAGAGCTATAGGGGCTCTGGCTATAGGGGCTCTGGCTGTCGATTGGTATGCACCAATCGTGGTTTTCGATATAAAGGTCTTTCAGCTTGGGCTCATAACCTCGCAGTAAACTCTGAGGATCGAAAATATACAGCTCGTCAGTTTGTCTTAAAGCAAAAATAACGGCTGAGCGGCTGGTTCCGGAAAACAATGTCAA
>WTAT01000444.1 GCA_013139415.1 Desulforhopalus sp. | reverse complement strand
ACTCGTTATCCAACACCACGCCGAGGTGGGGTATGACATACTTAAAAATATTCACTTCCCATGGCCAGTGGCAGAGATTGTATATCAGCATCATGAACACCTGGACGGCTCTGGCTACCCAAGGGGGTTGACCGACAAAGAAATCCATCTGGCGGCAAAGATCCTTGCCGTCGCCGATGTAGTGGAAGCCATGTCATCCCACCGCCCCTATCGTCCATCGTTAGGCTTAACAGCGGCACTTGACGAGATCCGCTCGGGCAGGGGAACCCTCTATCACGCTTTGAGCGTGGACGCCTGTCTGCGGCTCATAAAGGAGAAGGAGGCTGAATTTTTCTCCAAAGACTGGTGCCCTCTTTTTTTATAGTCCGTCTAGCGACTAGAAATGACAACCTAAGGTTGCGGTAAGACATCGGATCTGGTTTTTTTTAACTGTTTGCTTTTGCAGAAATTAGTTCCATGCTTCGAACTACCCTGTGCATAACCGACAAATGTCATGTCTTTTTCCTGCAAGGGCTTTGCGGGGCCGAGACTATTTCATTGATACCTATGTTTTCACTCGATTGCGAAAGAAAGCACCATAGATAGAATCTCTATCTCGCAACAAATACTTTGGTGCCGTATCCCAGGGGAAGGCCTCCACGACCTGTTGGGCTATCCATCGGGCACTCGGATTTGAGGTCACATTGAAATGGACAACCTTACGACGCCAGTGGGCGCAGAATCACCAAAACGAACAAGATGTTGAAGGTGTTGGATAGATAATATTTTCCCTAATACTATCAACCACACCCCTCATCCCTCTTATCTTGTCAAGACTGTTTCAGATCAACGAATTCACAAGGGAAAACAGCATGTTTGTTCCTCCATTGCCCAAGCTCTTTTGCCATCCGCTATGGGAACTAACAAAGGACTCACCCCGAAAAATCTATTCAAAACAACATTCAGGGACACTACTTTTTATATGGATTCATGACAAGTACGGGACAATGGGCTCGTTTCAGGACACGTTCTGTCACACTGCCCAGCAAAATCTTTTCAAATCCCTTAGCTCCATGTGTACTGATGATTATCAAATCTGAATCCTTTGCCCTGGCAAATTCGGTAATTGTATCTACCGGGTCTCCGACAGTAACTTCCCCGGTGCATCCCGAACACCTCCCCCTATTGTCTTTAAGGAATATCTGGCATTCTTTCTTTTGCACTTACCAGAAGTCTTTCTTCACACTCCTGAACAAAGGAATGACCTAACCTGGTATTACCTGCTGGATAGAAATGGACAACATGGATAAAATGAATCACCGCTGACAATTTTCCTGCCATATCGGTTGCATACTCGACCAACTTGTCAGTTATTTCTGAGAAATCAACAGGAACAACAATACTATTCGTCTCTTTCATTTTCAGTCCTCCTGGTAAGTTTTTAACTTCAGAACACCTTGAACAATGAGCTTTCTCGGAGTCTCGCCAGGTCGCTTACCGGTTCAAAGTCGAGGTGTGTTAATAATTTTACCACAGGCGCCCCGCAGGAGAAAAACCGAAACTCCAGGTGAGCGAAGACTCCGAGTTCCCACCCGGTTTGGTGCCGTCTTGTGGCCACTCTCACCTGTCACCAGCTTCCACCATTTCTCTGGTATCCAGTCCAGATCTTGCGGTTTCAAAACAACTTCACCCTTTTGCCCAAAAGTGTCTCCCCCAGTATCGCTTTTTGAATTCCTGGTGCTTGTCAAAAATCTTACTAACACATTTTCCTTTGAGAAAACCTACAACTTCGGAAACTGAATGTTTGGGTGGAATTGACAATAACAAGTGGGCATGATCCTCCTGGACATTCATTTCTAACGTCTCCAGCTTCTTCCATTCACGCAATTGCTGGAGTATTTCGCCTACAGAGTTACGCAATGCACCGTTCAATATTTTAAAACGATACTTCGAACACCAAATCACATGATATTTTCACTGCCACACTGCATGTGCTAACTTTTGTAGTTCACTCACTGAATACCTCCTTTACCCTTCCGAGTCGCCAACGAGGAAGATAAGGAGGTATTCAGTTTTAGTCACCACCACGAGACAAGCATAGCGGAGCTGGGACCCACCAGTAAAACTGGTGGATTACTCCTTTATTTAATTATAGCACCATATATGTACGAGGCAATCGTATATTAAATGCTCCCCCGGTTTTTTTCACTTTCCAATGTTGAGGTCGACGAAACTCTCATAGGCGGCAAGGAAACATGTGGTAAGCGTGGCCGGGAAGCCGTAAGGAAAACAATTTTGTGATTGCTGTCGAAGTTGTTCATGATCCATCCTATCAGGTTTGAGCGAGTTCGGATGCAGCGTATACCCGATATGAGTGGAGATAGTTTGGTTCCATTTGGATATGAAAATATTAAACCGAGTTCTACTGTCATTACTGACTGTTGGAATGGTTACAATATGCTGAGGGTTGTTATTTTACCGGCTTTTAGAGCAGGCAGTATGGTGCCTCCGATGCCATATCAGAAAATTGTCGATAGCGACCAACAAAGCCAGTGAAATGGATCCCC
Source organism: Desulforhopalus sp. (assembly GCA_013139415.1). GTDB lineage: Bacteria > Desulfobacterota > Desulfobulbia > Desulfobulbales > Desulfocapsaceae > Desulforhopalus_A. The sequence continues at coordinate 5,382 of WTAT01000444.1, read as the reverse complement.
CCTTTATTTAATAAAAACCTTCATGTTATTCGGCAACAGCTGAACTCTCAAAATAATATTCCGCACAATAACCAATTAGCCTAATATAACTCCTTTACTTCAATCTTTGATTGTGATACTATGTCTTACAGTCTGATATATCAGATATCACACTTTAGGCATCTAGAGTGTCGCTTCCCCAGGCTTGGAACAATGTTTAAAGAAGGAGGGTACAGATGGATTTTGATACTGCACTATTATTAGCCGTGACTGCCATTGCTTTCGGTTGGTTTTTTTCGATCAGGATTAATGAGGAGAGAAAGTATATTAAAGCGTGTCAAGAACAGGAAATAGACCGTTTGCAAAGAGCTGAGCGCGTAAAGATATTAAGCAGCAGATGAGATTGCTAGAACAGCTGCCTAAGAAGGCTAAAACGATCTTACCGCAATTGCTTAAGAAGATTTCACCAGTAGCAGACTGGGACATCAAAGTTGTCAATCTTCTTAATTTTGATGGGAGAATATTTTGAAAACTCGATCTAATACTATACTACTTCTCAATCTGTCAGAGGCGGAAACACAACTTGTCAAACAACTACCCTCCCCGTTTGAAATCGAAACAGTATCGCTTAGCGTCGGAGCTATAAAAAATATCATCAAAACATTCCCTGAAAAAAAAATCTGCCTCATCATCTACCATATCGAAGAAAACCGAAAGCGACAGCACCGTGCCATCCAACTGATCCGCGATTTAGTTGGTGCACTTGTTCCCATTCTTCTTCTTGTTCCGACACAAAAGTCCGGGGAAATTAAAAAATGCATCAGGGCGGGAGCCGACGATTTCATGGAACTCCCCCTGAATGAAAACAGGTTTTCCATTAGTTGTCTTGTCTTACTGGAGATGGGACAGGCAATCACCAGACAACCGTTGCAGAAACCATTAGTAGACGATGGGAAAACAGCAGCTAGTGGGGTTGATTTGAACAGGGTTGTCAATTATCTCCAGGCAGGATTGAGTTACTTTGCCCCAAAATCGCTCATTCAAAAAAAACGCCCGGAATATATCTCCAACAAATGGCAAAAGGTAAAAAAACTTGGCTATGGCGGCTTTGGTGTCGTCTGGCTGGTAAAAGATATCCGTAGCGACAGACTGGCTGTGGCGAAAGTCCCCCATTCCCCGCAGATGAACATCAGGGTCTTACGTTCAGCCGCCATCTTGAAAAGACTGGATCACCATCCCAACATTGTTCACTTGCTGGAAATCGTCAAAGACCGCGGCAAATTCATACTGATTCAGGAATATGTCGAGGGCTTGAGTCTCCAGCAATTAATGGAGCACCCCATTTCACCGCAGGACAAGGAAAATTATCTCCAGCAATTGCTCTCGGTCATCTCCTACTCCCATAAACATAAAATCATGCACCGGGACATCAAACCGGAAAACATCATCATCAGCAAAACCGGGCAACTCAAACTCCTCGATTTTGGAATCGCCAGAGACCTTTCATGGCAGACCGCCGGTGGCATCTCCGAGGGCACCGTCAATTTCATGCCACCAGAACAGTTCGAAGGCCAAAGCTGCATCGCAAGCGACGTCTGGGCCTTAGGGGTCATTCTCTACATATTTGCCACCAATACCGTACCCTATGTACAGCAAAACGACCAATATCCAATGGACATCGAAACAACCGTAGAAAGCAGGGCTCCTAGTAAAATCAATCCCTTGGTGCCCTCCTGCCTTGAGCGAATAATCATGACCTGTCTGCAAAAAGACCTGGCCAAAAGGTACAGCAACGCCACGAAACTGCTCGATGACCTGGTGACCACCTTCCCAGACTTTGGCCTGGGAGAATCAGCAACCACCTCCTTAGGATATGGTTTGATGGAGACCCCTCGCAGGCATAGTGTTCAAGCCAATTGGAGAGTGGAAAAAAACGGTGGGGCTTTTGGGATAATGCCAGCACATGCGTAACACACCTGGCTTTATCTATCAGCTAAAAGTCATGTTGCTAGGCTCAAACCCGATGGTTGGTTAGGCGCCATGTTTTAGGTACTTCGAAGCAAGCAGTTGCTTATCACCTCATTGAGGGTGAAATGAACAGTACAAAAAAGGAATAAGAAGAAACAATGAAAATACTCGTTATCAACTCGGGAAGTTCGTCGATAAAATTCCAGCTTCTCGATATGGTCGATGAATCCGTTCTGGCATCAGGGCTTGTCGAGAGAATAGGAGAAACCGAGGGACTGGTAAAATGTACCTTCAGGCCGGGTGGTGAGGACGAGCTGGTGGTTAAAAAAACGACCACCGTCCCTGATCATAAGAGCGGAATGCAGATAGCTGTAGAGTTACTTTCCGATCCCCGGCAAGGGGTGATCGTTAATCGAAGCGATATCTATGCGGTCGGACACCGTGTGGTACACGGAGGCGAAGATTTTCATAAACCGACGCTTATTTCAGGAGATGTACTGGCGGCCATAGAAAAAAACATCCCGCTCGCACCCTTGCATAATCCAGCTAATCTGGATGGTATACGGGTGGCGCAGGAATTGTTTGCCGGAGTACCACAGGTGGCGATATTTGATACTGCCTTCCACCAGACTATTCCACCCCACGCCTATCATTACGCTATTCCGTACGAATTGTATGAACAGCAAAGGGTCCGTCGATATGGTTTTCACGGCACCTCACACAAGTTTGTAGCCAGCGAATGTGCGGGCCTTATAGGTAAACCGCTCGCAGAACTCAATTTAATTTCTATTCACCTCGGTAACGGCTGTTCCATGACAGCCATCAAAAACGGTGAAAGTGTCGATACAACCCTTGGGCTCACCCCTTTGGAAGGGCTCGTCATGGGTACCCGTAGCGGTGATGTTGATCCGGCAATTCATGCTTTTCTGGCCAGGAACTGTAACATGGATATTGACGCCATCAATGAGATGCTCAACAAGGAATCCGGCCTGAAAGGACTGTGCGGTCTCAACGATATGCGCGACATCCACGACGCAATTGCAAGCGGCAATAAACGTGCGAAACTGGCTCTGGACGTGCAGACATATCGGAATAAAAAATATGTGGGAGCCTTTATGGCGGTTCTCGGCCGGGTGGATGCCATAATATTCACAGCGGGCATTGGCGAAAATGATGCGGTCGTACGAGAAATGACCCTGCGGGGACTGGAGCCGTTTGGTATCGCCATGGATCTTGAGGTTAACAATCAGCGCATTAAAAAGCCTACCCTGCTCAGTACACCGGAAAGCCGGGTGCAGATCTGGGGAATTCCTACTAATGAGGAATTGGCAATTGCCCGGGAGGCAAAAGCTGTACTTGGTAAGTAATAATTTCGTGAAGGATTGCTGCCAACTCATCCCGAAATATCAAATATTTTTATGCAATAAACTGATGCAAAGTGATTCTCAGGATACAAAGGCCGATTTTATGGTGTCGACTCGTTCGTAGATCTTGAGCAGATTTTTATGTTCAGAGGAAATTTCCGTCCAAGTCTTGCCGAAATTGAGTGCTCATTAAAGACAACACCTATTGTGTATGAAACCAACTGTAACTCGCTAAGGTCAAGGGTTTCAGCATGTCCAATAGTTTGTTGAGTTCCTTCGAGCTCAAGTTCAGGCATACTGGAAATAACACCCAAACTACTCCTCGGGTATAGAAAAAGTGGGCGGCGAAATCTTCGCACCATCGCTACCAATACCGCCGCCTCGAACGCACCATCACCTCATTTGGTGGACCTTTATGCCCCGACGTCCAAGACATCGGGGGCAGAATAATCGCCTGTTCAATGGAAGCCGTCCTGCTTTCCCGTGAGCTGGCAAGGGACAACCAGCCGGAAACCGAGGCCGCCGTCACGGTACTCCGGGTGGGCGTCGTAGCGATACGCGGCGCGACAGTACAACGGGTAGCGGAAAGAACTGCCGCCGCGCAGAACACGGTCGACGCCCTCATCAGGTCCTTGCGGATCTATGGCCAAGCCTTTTTCAGCGCATTGTTCATAATAATCCTCGCCATACCAATCCTGACACCATTCCCAGACATTGCCACTCATATCGAAGAGACCAAGCTCGTTGGGGAATTTCAGGCCGACCGGCTTGATCTCGCCGGAGCTGTTTTCATCGTACCAGCCCACTTCCTTGAGCTTGTCGTTACCGGAATACACAAAGCCTCTACTCTTGTTACCGCCCCGGGCTGCGTATTCCCACTCAGCCTCGGTTGGCAGGCGAAATTCAGTGCCGGCCGGATCAAGATTCTGCAGAAAGTTCTGCACCGATTGGCAACTGTTGAGTTTTTTGATAAAATCCTGTGCGTCGCTCCATGAGACAGTTTCTACCGGGCGTTTTCCTCCTATGGAAAAGGAGGGATTGTTTCCCATCAAGGAATGCCAGAGCCGCTGGGTCACAAGGTATTTTCCAATATAATAGGAAGAGACCTTAACCTCATGCTCCAATATACCAGTTGTACCGTCTTTGTCGCCCATGCTGAAAGAGCCACCCTTTACAAAGGTAAGGCAAAGGTCCGGGTATGAAGGGTGGGTATCGTTTTGGGTCTTCATTCTGAGGTCTTGGGGTTATAAGTAATCGTTTTTTCCCTTCCCAGAGGTTCCTAAAAAAGAGCTTTCCCAGCCTCTTGCTGGTCGGCTTATCCTGATTATCCTAGCCAATCGCTGCAATCTTGGCAACTTTTTCCATATCTGTCGAAATATTGTCTATACCCCCCCAAGACTTAGCAAACCTCAGGGACAGGTCAGAAAAATGAGATTTGGTGTATAATGTATTATCACATCATACGAGATACATTCTGAACATTTCGGCCAGGAAGTCAATGCTCTCAATAGAAAAGATATCCACTGGCAAGCATTAGGATTTAAGTAAATCTGCAATTTTACCTTCTTCCCAATATGTTTCAGTTTGTGGTTGTCTCAACAAACGACCGATAAGGCATACATGATGTCCGGCAAGCAACGTACGGATTAATATATCGATATATTGATACTCAACTCTACCAAAACTATGATATAATAAACTAGTGGACATGTTGATCCCTCCTCTCTCAGCCTTTGATAAGGACATCATGTCTTTTTATCTCAATAATATTTCGTATTAACGTGTACCTAACCATGAAAGACCAGATTTGTGCACTTTCCGCTCTTGTGCGGTAAGTTACTACTGGCAGTGTTGTGAAATTTATAGATTAAGGTACAGGAACAAGATAGGTTCTGGGAGGGGTTTGATTAGAACAGTCATTCACCAGTTTTTTTTAACCCACCTTGAAAAGCGATTACCTCTCACCCACCCAGATTAACTTGATAGCTAAACAGTTAGAGCCGGCGTATGGATAATTTTGATCAAACAAGGCGCCTCTTTTTCGAATTTCGAACCGGGCTGGATCATAAGT
>WTAT01000361.1 GCA_013139415.1 Desulforhopalus sp. | reverse complement strand
CTTACCGGATCGGATATTTCTCAGAGCAGTGATTACATTCTCGCTGGCCTCTTTTTTCATGATATAACCGCGCGCCCCGGCCCGAATAGCCCTTTCGGCCCACACCTGTTCATCATGCATGGAGAGGACTAAAATAAGCAAAGGATTCTTCTGGGTAGTAAGTTCCTTGACCAGATCGAGACCATTGTCGCCGGCAAGAGTAATATCAACAATCGCCAACTCTGGGAGGTGTTCCTCTATAACCTTTCTGGCACTACTGATATTTTCCGCCAGGCCACAGACAACAAAGTCCTCTTCCTGATTGAGCAACTCTGCCATACCCATTCTGAAAATGGGATGATCATCTACTATAATCACCCTCGATTTCATTCCACCCCCTCGCCTGTCACAGAAATTATTGTACCACCTTCTTTAATGGAACTGATGGTCAGCTCGGCACCTATAGCTTTGGCCCGGTATTTCATAGTATGAAAGCCGATACCTTTTGCAGCCGGACTGCCGTCAAACCCGATTCCGTCATCAACAATCTTCAAGGCAAACCCCCCACCTTCAAGCCGCATGTATACTCCAATCATTGTCGGTTTGCCATGACGTGCAGCATTAAAAACCGCCTCCCTGATTATATAATGCAAATGAATGGCGGTATTCTTGCCAAGGCTTACTTCCTGCTCCCCAACCTCCCATAAAAGATCAAATTGAACCTTAAACATCTTTTCCACTTCAACAACCAGTTCCTCAATTGCTGCCTCCAATCCATATTCAACCACATGAACGGGATAGAGTCCCTGGGAGAGTCGACGGGTTTTTTCAATGGCATCCCTGATCAGGTTGCGGATTATCCCAAGCTGTTTTTCCCGTTCCGGTGCCTCACCCTGAAGTTGTTGCTGAAGGGCCTTACTCAACAGTTCTACTCCTGTCAGGTGTGAACCGAGATCATCATGCAGATCCCGGCCGATTCTCGACCGTTCTTCTTCACTGACAGCAATAATCTGCCGCTCCAATCGAGCAAGCTCCTCCTCGGCACATTTGTTGAGTACATGCAACCACATACCCTCCAGCAGCATGGTCATTTGACGAACATCAGAATTATCGTATTTTTCAGTATTATTACTGACGCCGGCGACAACAACAATCTTCCCATCATTATAAATGGGAACATCTAAATGTCGCTTAATCGCAGTGCAGTAAGGGTAAATATCCTTCCCCTTTCCAGGATTGAAAGAATTGGCAATTAATGCGGTTTTCTTCATCACTGCCTTGCCGGGAAGGCCTCCTAATTTTACCGACCGGGAAAGAGTCAACTCCCCTTCCCGATCCCCTGCATCTTTTTCGTTGAAAACGCAATAGGAACAGATGGTAATATGAGTCTGAGCAGAATTGACCAATGCCAGATATCCCTCTTCACTTCTGGTAATTTGGACAATACGCCGGAGAATAAAATCGTATTTTTCCTGTAGGGAATATTTTTCCATCATCCCGAGACGCAACAGGGTATCGAGGCGTAATTCATTCCGGTGCAGGAGAAGTTCGTTTTTTATCCGGTTTTCCACCATCCGATTGGCCAAACGACTAAGGTCCTCAAACTCCCTGAACACCAGATCTTCATTGTTAATTTTTACGTTTGAATTTGCCGCTTCCCGAAAGAAGTTCGTGAAAAGGCTGAGTCCCTGTTTAATCTTGAGCGAATAAAAGAAGGTACTGAGGAGCAAAAAAACGACAGCAATGGCAAAAAGGACAATAAAGGTAAAAACATTCTTAAAAGATATTCCCCGGTAGGTTTCGGTTTCGGCAGCAATAGTCTGCTCCATCGCATCCATGAACATGGAAGCACCCAGCACCCAGTCCCAGTCCGGATATATCTGCACAAAACCGAGTTTTTGGTGAACGCTCCCAGTCCGTGGTCTCTGAACCGAATAATGCACATATCCTTCCTGCGCACCTTTCATCGCAGTATCTAAAAACAGTTCTCCATATTCCACACCGTCCACATCGAGCAGATCCCTCACCGATCGACCGATTAGCCGCTCATCCTGATTGCTGAGAATGGTCCCGTCAGAACGGAAACAAAAGATCTCTCCGTCTTTGCCGAATTGTATATTCCGGATTCTAGCCAGTACCTCATTTTGCAGAGCCTCTTCGAGATCATCATGATAAATTCCAGCACCGATAAACCAGTCAAGAGGTGGAAAATATTTAACGAAAGCTATCTTTGGAAATTTTTTCCCGTAAAACTTCGGTTTGATGAGATTGTAGCGATACAATCCGGCTTCTTTCTCCCGAATAATTGAAACGATGTCACCGACCACATCCTGCCCGGTTATTTCCTGAAACTGAAGAGCAGATTTCCCTTCAAAATACGGTTCATCGGCAAAGAGATCTATGACCCCACTCTCAACCCTGCCACTGAAATAATAGCCGCGACCGTTATTCCAACGTATCGGTCGCAAAAGTTCAATGACCATGGAACGTAACTCATCTATATTCTTCTCATCCTTGTAAAGTCGATAATTATGTGAAGCATTGGTATAAGCCACCTGCACCCTTTCACGGATATCCAATTCAACCCTGAGTTCATTTTGCTGCCGTCGATAAGTAATCAGTTCGACAACCTTTGCCAACTCTTCCTTCACCCGCACTTCGTATTGATTCTTATAGGTATTTCGAATATTCTCAATACTCTCCTGATATGCCTGAAACTCATTGATGGCCCAAAAAACTCCTATAAAAACAGCAAGAGAGGTTACCACCACCAGTGAAGCATAGAAAGGTGCCGAGGAAAGGGTAATTTTTTTTAATAGTCGCATCGAAGATCTTGCCACACTCGCTTCTCCCGACAGTTTATATTCCGTCCTTCAGTTCTTGCACAGTGGGATAGATCTGGGTCAAATAAACAGTATCCAGCCCCTGGTGGTCATCAGGACCAAAGCGTAACACAAGTCCTCCCATATCAAACCAGCCGATCTCCTCCATGGTTGCAATAAACTTTTCCCTGGTAAGTTCTCCTTTCACCGCTAAAGCGATTTTGGCAAAGAGTTTCCCAACGATATACCCTTCCAAGGAGGTGAAACTGATCGGCGCATCATGCTGATACTTTGCCATGGTCCTTTTAAATTGCCTGATCAAGGCAATATCAGTATCATGGGGAGAAGGAACCACCTGGGACACAACCACACCCTTTCCGTAACCACCGAGCACCTCCCTGAGACTCTCGGTGCCGACGAAAGAGATATTACCAAAGATCACATCCTGGGAAATCTTGTTTCTACTCAGTTTTATAAATTCGGCACAAGCCGAATAGGCACCAACAAGTACCACTGCCTCCGGTTTTTCCTTGTAAATATCGCGCAGTGCGCCCATGACAGCAACGGTGTTTCGCTCATAGCTTCCCTTGGAAACAAGGGTCATCCCCCTCTTGGCCAAGGCAATTTCTATGCCTCGCAAACCAGTAAACCCGTAACTGTCATTTTGATAAAAACAGGCAACCCTGCTCATCTTTTTCTTGTCAACAAGGTAGGAGGCCAGCTTTTCCATCTCCTGAAAATAGCTGGCCCGAACATTTATGACATATCTATTAAAGGGCGTTCGTAGAAATTCAGCGCCGGTAAAGGGACCAAAAAAGGGAATCCCCACCTCACTGACAATCGGCGCAACCGCCTTGGAAGTCGGGGTACCAACCGCACCGACAAGAGCAAATACCTGATCATCGTAGATCAGTGCCTTAGTGTTTCTCACTGCTTCATCAGGCTCATAGCCATCATCCCGGCTGAGTAGAATTATTTCCCGACCATGAATTCCGCCATTATCATTTATAGAAGAAAAAGCAGCGAGCAGCCCAGCTCGCATCTCAA
>WTAT01000323.1 GCA_013139415.1 Desulforhopalus sp. | reverse complement strand
TAGAACCGTTTAATACAAGTACTGCTCAGTACATCCGTATTTAATTTTTTTGTCTAACCCCGGTAAACGAGAAAGTACGCCGAGGCACTACACACAAAAAATGAAACCGGAGAAAGCATAGCGGGTGGCTCGAATTTTCCTTCGAAGTGGTTATCATAAGCAGGAAACAAAGAATTCCAGTGCCTAAGGCTTGATAACTGCAGGAAAATTATGTCGAATAGTATTCTCATAGCCGAAAATCTCTCTAAACACTATTTTCTTGGTGGTCAGAAGGTCACAGTACTCAAAGATATCTCCCTTGCTATCGGTAAAGGGGAGTTCGTGGTTATTGCGGGCAGTAGTGGCAGCGGCAAAACCACCTTGCTGAGCGTGCTGTCAGGACTTGACAGGCCGAGCAGTGGAAAAATTATTTTGGCAGGAAGTGATATCACCAACTTGACAGAAGATCAATTGGCGCCGGTCCGCAACGATCTGACCGGTTTTGTATTTCAAGCCTTCCATTTGATTCCCTCCCTCAATGGTATTGAAAATATCATGTTCCCGGCCGAGCTGAAAAAAGATTCTGACGCCCGGAATAAGGCGCAAACACTTCTCGATCAGGTTGGGCTTGTGCATCGAGGTAATAACTTTCCCGAACAGCTTTCCGGTGGTGAGCAGCAGCGGGTTGCCATCTGCCGGGCTCTTATCAACAACCCGGAAATTGTCTTTGCCGATGAGCCGACGGGTAATCTTGATTCCGAGAACAGTGAAGGGATTATCAAAATACTGCTCGATCTACATAAAGACCGACAGATGACACTGGTTATTGCAACCCATAGCCGGTCCCTGGCGAGCCGGGCGGATAGAATAATCCTCCTTTATGATGGCAGGATTCAAGAAGGGAGTTGAGCGCGGCTATGAATGTTCGGTTTCTGATACGGGAAATTTTGCACAGCAAAAGCCAGGCAGCTGTCTTTGTTCTTTGCGTGGCTTTGTCTCTTATAAGTATCGTTGCCATAAACAGTTTCCGTGGAGATGTTCAGCAGTCTATTGCCCGTGATGCCAGAGGCTTGCATGGTGGGGATGTCATGATTCATTCCCATTATGAATTGTCCCAGGCCCTGGAGAAGGAGCTCATAACCCTTAAAAGACAAGAAGGAGTGCAAGCCGTTCGTACCTGGGAGTTCTACTCGGTTGCCAGGAGGGAAGACGGTCGGGCTTCGCTGTTTAGTAATATTAAAGCTGTGGAAAAGAACTATCCCCTCTACGGCGATGTGGAATTACTTTCCGGTCGAGATTTTTCTACAGTTCTGCAGGCGGGGAAGGCCATCGTGGGACCGGCACTCCTTAATCGCCTGGATTTAACCATTGGTGACAGATTGCTTCTTGGTGAAAGTTCTTTGGAGATCATCGATGTGATCAGCGGGGAATCGTTACGTCCTGTTGATTTTTTTAATTTTGGACCGAGAATCCTGGTCTCCGCTGCTGATCTTGTGCAGATGAACCTAGTCCAAAAGGGCAGCAGAGTGCACTATGAAACTCTTTTGAAAATCGCTGACGAAACCCTGATAGACAAAACTGCAGCCAGACTGCAGAACAGAATTATTTCAGGGCAGGAACGGGTTTCAACCTATGCGACCGCAAGTTCGCGGATTAAAAGGTTCTTTGATAACCTGCTGTTCTTTTTATCTCTTGTTTCTGTGTTTACTCTACTGCTAGCCGGTATAGGTATGCAAAGTTCTCTTGCGGCGCTGTTGCGGCAGAAGGAAAGAAGCTTTGCCATCCTTCGGTCACTTGGGGCAACCGGCTCATTTTTGCTGCGCCATTATCTGCTGATAGTGTTTATCCTGAGCGGAATTGGTTGCACTCTGGGGATTATATCCGGAATGATGCTGGAAAAGAGTTTCGCCACCCTCTTTGCCGGACTGCTGCCGGACAAAATAGTCCTCGGTGGCTCTTTTTATGATGTTCTTGAAGGAATGGGGATCGGAATCGTGGTGGTGAGTTTTTTCACATTTCTGCCTCTCAGCAGGATAAAAAATGTGAAACCGGCAGCTGTTTTTAGAAAGGAAGTCGATAATGGTCTGCAACATCGAGGTTCGTATGTGCTGATTGGTTGCGGTATTATCTTGCTCGCCGGGCTTGTCGTTCGGCAGTTGGAAGATGTGCGTACCGGATTATATTTTATCGGCGGAGTCCTTGCTCTCGTTGCAGTAATCTCCTTGCTGGTCGGATTAATGTTATTGCTACTTTCTCGTCTCAAGGTTGTTTCGCTGCCTCTGCGTCAGGCCACAAGAAGCCTGCTTAGACCTGGCAATGCCACCAGGGCTATAGTTGTCACACTGGCGTCTGCTCTCGCTGTGCTGCTGACGATTTATCTGGTGGAGCACAATCTTCATGGTACCTACATTGCGTCTTATCCGGCTGATGCCCCAAACCTCTTCTGTCTCGATATCCAAAAGAACCAGCAACACGACTTTCTTGAACTTGTCGGACCAGAAGTCGAACTCTTTCCCATCATTCGCGCTCGTCTCACTTCGATCAACGGCAAAAAAATAAGCAGGAAGGTAGAATTGAAAAAACGAGGTGATAGTCTTGCCCGTGAATTCAACCTTACCTACCGAGGAAAACTTCTCAAAGATGAGATACTTACCAAGGGAAAGTCTCTTTATGGAAAAGAGAAAAGTCAAAATGAAGAAAGTCGCCTGGTACCGGTGTCAATTCTCGATTCGGTCGCGGAAATGGGCGACATGAAGATCGGTGATGTGCTGCTTTTTAATATCCAGGGAGTACCCATGAAGGCCGAAGTCAGTTCGATACGCAGCCGTACAAAATCTATTCTCTATCCCTATTTCTACTTTGTCTTCCCGGAAAAGAATCTGCAGGCTGCTCCCCAAACCTTTTTTGGCGCTCTGAAGGTAAAAAAGGAAGAGATATCGCAACTGGAAAATACCATTGTTAATACATTCCCCAATATCAGCACCATAAATGTCAGTGAGACAGCCGCAGAGCTTGAAAAAATTATGCAAAAACTATCAAAAATCATAGTTTTTTTCGCCTCGTTTTCGATTCTGGCAGGTGCTTTGATCCTGGTCAGTTCGGTCCTGGCAACCAGGATGGCCAGAATAAAGGAAGCTGTTTATTACAAGGTTCTCGGAGCCGACACTCGTTTTGTTTTAAAGGTCTTTTTTCTTGAAAATTTACTGCTGGCAATGCTTAGCGGCGGATGTGCAATTCTTGTCGCACAGACAGGTAGTTGGGGACTCTGCCGATTTCTTTTTGGAATTGATTACGATCCGAGCTTGCTCACATGTCTTGTCATGCTGGGAATGACAGTTTGTCTGGTGGTTTCGCTGGGACTTATGAGTTCAGTGTCGATTCTGCGCCAGAGACCGGTACGGTTTCTGAGGGAACAGATATGATAAAAGGTACCCAGAGACAGGGAAACGAAAATGGTCCCTTTAGAGATGTCAGGATGGAGAGAATATGGTAAAGACGTTTTGTGTGATTATGTTCATAATGTGTATGTTTGTTAGTGGCTGCAATCAAGAGCAGGAGAAGAACCCAGAGTCAGGGAAACGAAATGTGACGCTGAGAACTATCGTTGCGGTTGGGGATAGTCTTACGGCAGGATATGGTCTTGATGAGAGTGCCAGTTATCCGGCCTTGCTTGAGGAAAAGCTACAGGCTGCGGGGTACAATTACAGGGTTATCAATGGAGGGGTGAGTGCTGAAACCAGTAGTGGCACTCTTTCCCGCATGGATTGGATAATGACCCTTGAACCGGATATAGTCCTACTGGAGACAGGGGCAAATGATGGGCTTCGCGGTGTCGATCCGCAACTGGCCGAAAAGAACATTCGGGAAATCCTGGAAATCCTCAAAAATCGGGATGTTGTGGTTCTGCTTTTAGGGATGAAAATGGTCTGGAATTTAGGGCCGGTTTATGTGTCAGAGTTTAATGGCATCTATCCAAAGCTGGCCCAGGAATTTGATGTAGTTTATCTGCCGTTTTTTTTAGAAGGGGTGGCAATGAAGGGCGCATTGAACCAAGGGGATGGAATCCATCCAAATGCGGCTGGTTATAAAAAAATAACGGAAAATATCTACCCGTATGTTTTGGAAACGATTGAAAAAAGAGAAGGGTGATGAAAGATTCCTCATCGATAGCAAAAGCTGCCAATGAAATAATTCTCGAATCCATCTCCGATGGAGTCTTTACCGTTGACCATAACTGGCGGATAATGAGCTTTAACAGGGCAGCCGAAGAAATCACGGGTACGAACCGCAGTGAAGCCATCGGCCGCTATTGTTGGGAAGTTTTTCGCTCTAATATGTGCGAGGGGGACTGTGCTTTAAAGCGCACAATGAAGGAGGGGAAATCCTTTGTCTCCAGCTCAACCTATATCATAAATAACCGTCAGCAGCGGATACCCATTGGTGTATCGACGTCTCCTTTGAAAAATGAGAAAGGAGAGATTTTAGGTGGGGTCGAAACCTTTCGCGATCACAGCCTGGTGGAGGAGTTACGTCGTGAGCTGATCGGTAACTTTGAAGTCGGCGATATGGTGAGTCGTAGTGAGGGGATGAAAAAAATCTTCAATATTCTCCAGCAGGTGGCGGAAAGCGACAGTACTGTGCTTATCGAAGGGGAAACCGGCACCGGGAAAGAATTAATGGCTTCTGCCCTGCATAATCTCTCTTTGCGGAAAGATGAACCTTTTGTGGCCATCAACTGTGGTGCCCTCCCTGATACCCTCTTGGAATCTGAACTCTTTGGCTATAAAGCCGGGGCCTTTACCAACGCGGAAAAGGATAAACCGGGCCTGTTCCAGGCTGCGGGTAAAGGGACTATTCTGCTCGATGAAATAGGCGATACCAGTTCTGCCTTTCAGGTCAGACTTCTTCGGGTGCTTGAGGAAAAGGAATTCCATCCGCTCGGCAGTGTGGAAAAGGTCAAAACCGAGACCAGGATAATTGCCGCCACCAATCGTGATCTTGGTCAGATGGTTGAAAATGGTGATTTTCGTCGAGACCTTTTTTATCGAATTAATATCATCCGGTTTCAGCTGCCGCCCCTCCGTGAGCGAATGGAGGACATTCCCCTGCTCATAGAGCGGTTTATCAAAAAAATGAATCATATAAAAGGACGATCTGTTGCAAGTGTCAGCAAGGAAACAATGTCATTACTTCTTGCTCATCATTATCCTGGTAATATCAGAGAATTGGAAAATATCATCGAACATGGTTTTGTCCTCTGTCACGAAGGGGAGATAGAGCCGTCACATTTGCCCGCATATCTGTCCCAGCAGGAGGGCAGTCAAGCTGCGACCCGCTTGTCCATGGAGCAAAGCGTAGGGCTGAGTGAAAAAGAAACCATTGTCGAGGCATTAAAGCAAAATAATTATAATAGACTCGCTGCAGCAAAAGAACTCGGAGTTCACAAGAGCACTCTCTTTAGAAAGATAAAAAAGTATCAAATCACCCTCCCGGAAATCGACGGTCGCTCTGGCCGTAAAGAAGCACATTAGGGGTAGCAACACTGCGACTCTGTACGGTTGCACAGGGTCGCGTTCGGGCGACTCTTTACCCCTTCTTATCCCCTCGCTCACTTTTGTTTATTCCCTTAACGTCCTAAAATATAAAATAATTACATTATTTTTTTCAGACTGGTCCGCTCTTTGCTTTATTTCAATGTAACAATGGAAAAGGAGCATCGGTTATGAATGTCGCTATTACCGTATGGGGTAATCGAATTTCACCAGTTTTCGACTCGGCACAAACCTTATTGGTTGCAGAAATCCGGGCAGACCAGGTGGTTGGCAGAAAAATACAGATGTTTCAGACGACCGTGTTTAATCGGTGTCTCAAACTACTTGAAGAACTGGATGTTCGAGTATTAATCTGTGGAGCTCTCTGTGAGGGGCCGGTCAGGCTTTTAGAGTTTCATGATATTGAGGTAATACCTTTTATTACCGGAGAAGCAGAGAAAATATTGGAATGTTATGTCCAGGGGAAGGACCTGAAAGAATTCGCCATGCCCGGTTGTGGTCATGCCAGATGTTGCCGGACGCGAGACGGGAGTCTTCAGGTTCAAGGGCGAGGATTAGCCCCGATAAGCGGGAAATAAAAAGGGACTCTTTTTAGTACCACCTTGAGTGGTGTTCTCTTTAATACTCCCTTAAGGGGTACTCTTTTTAGTGCCTTACAGATTATATTCGTTCACTCTTTTTGGTACCCCCTTGAGGGGTACTCTCTTTAGTGCCCGCTTGACGGGTATAAAAAACAAGAAAAATAATCTGCATAAGGCACTTATACCCCCTTGTGGGGTGTTAGTACCACCTTGAGTGGTGTTCTTTTTAATACTCCCCTTGAGAGGTACTCTTTTAATATCCCCGCTGAAGCAACAACGTATTAAGGAGGGCAGGTAAATGCCAGGATTGAATCAGAAAGGCCCTGAAGGGGCTGGAGCGATGACGGGACGACAAAGCGGTATGTGTCGAAGAACTGAAAACCAATCTTTCGGAAGCGATAGTGGCAATGGAAGTGGTCGTGGAAGGGGGATGGGAACACGTTGTGGTCAAGGTCAAGGGCAGGGATTAGGGCAGGGCCGCAGGCTTGATAGTGGCACAGAGCAGCCACAAAGGGCTGGAGTTGCTAATTCTGATGAATTGAAAAACCTGAAAGAACAGTATCAAGCTGCCCAAAAAGTGCTCAGTACTATTGAGGAAAAAATAATAGCTGCTCTCGGAAACGGGAAATAATCATCGCAAAAGGTAGCTGAGGATTAACTGGAGAAAAGAATGTTGCATATATTGTTGGTCGGCAAAGATCCTGGCTCCCTGGCAGACTTTGCCGCTGAGTTGTCGCAAAGAGAAGGGATCAGAGTGAGCAGGGCTGCTTCGGAGAAAGAGGCTTGGGGATTACTTGGGAACTACAGGATTAGTGTAGTTGTCACCGATGAAAAACTCGCAGATGGGTCTGCTCTTCCCTTTGTAAATGAGCTGACCAAGCAGCAGCCACTCATTAATTGTGCCATGGTCAGCACCCTTGTTCCAAAAGATTTTCATGAGGCTACTGAAGGGCTCGGCGTTTTTATGCAGCTACCAGTCGATCCGGGGGCTGAGGAGGCTGCGAAAATGGTGCAGTTACTCGAGTCAATAGACGCCCTAATGTGTATGTGAGGGTATGAGACAGCAGACAGCAGGAGAAGAAAGATAATGATCATAAGTATTGCAAGCGGAAAAGGAGGTACGGGGAAGACCACTGTGGCCACGAACCTTGCGTTATCTCTTGGAAAAGGTACCAGGTTGTTGGATTGTGATGTGGAAGAACCTAATGCGCATCTCTTTCTCTACCCGGAGATAACCGAGACAGAAGAGGTGAGCACGTTTATTCCCGTTGTTGATGATGGATTGTGCACTGCCTGTAAAAAGTGTGCGGAAATATGCAGATTTCGAGCTCTGACGGTGGTCGGTGAAAAGGTTTTGGTTTTCCCTGAACTTTGTCATAGTTGCGGCGGTTGCGTTGAAGTGTGTCCGGAAGGAGCAATTACTGAAGGAAAACGAGTATTGGGGGTAATGGAGTCAGGATACTGCGGCGAAATTGGTTTTAGCCAGGGCCGTCTGCGGGTTGGCGAGGCGATGTCCCCACCTCTTATTAAAAAGGTTCGAACAAATTATAACGGTGCAGAAACCATTATCGTCGATGCTCCTCCCGGCACTTCATGTCCGGTAATCGCGGCCATGAAAGGGTGTGATTTTGTTTTAATGGTTACCGAACCTACACCCTTTGGACTGCATGATTTAAAGCTTGCAGTGGAGGCGGTTAAAATTCTAGGTATTCCAAGCGGTTTGATAATTAACCGGTCGGATATAGGGGATGATCAGGTGCTTGACTATGCCCAGCAGGAAGGTCTTCCCATTCTCATGGAAATACCATTTGATCGGAAAATCGCTGAGGCGTATTCCTGTGGAAAACCGATTGTCGAGATTATGCCCGAGTGGGCAAATGAATTTCGTACACTTTATCGTCGTATTGACAAATTGGTACATGGTGGAGGGGAACCTCAATGATCAGAGAGTTAGTTGTTGTTAGCGGTAAGGGTGGAACGGGAAAAACCAGTGTTACAGCGGCCTTTGGTGCCCTGGCCCAAAATAGTGTGCTCTGTGATGCTGATGTGGATGCCGCAGATCTTCATCTTCTGATGGCGCCAACGGTGCGCAAAAAGACTGATTTTATGGGGGGTTGCCTGGCGGAGATCAGAAAAGATGACTGTGTGGAATGTGACAGGTGCAGAGAGTTGTGCCGTTTTGATGGGATCTCGGAAGATTATGTGGTGGATCCGATCAATTGTGAAGGATGTGGTGTGTGCGTTGACCTTTGTCCGGAACAAGCCATTGATTTTCCCGTCCAGAAGTGTGGCGAATGGTTTATCTCTGATACCCGTTTTGGACCGATGGTGCACGCCAGGCTGGGAATTGCTGAAGAGAATTCAGGAAAGCTGGTCAGCCTGGTACGTCAGGAAACAAGAAAACTGGCAGAGGAGCGAGGGTGCGGGCTCATCATCACCGATGGTCCTCCTGGCATTGGTTGTCCGGTTATCGCCTCTATCGGTGGGGCCACGGCGCTGGCAATAATTGTCGAGCCAACTGTATCTGGTCTGCATGATATGCAGCGGGTTGCTGAACTTGCTGTGCATTTTAAGGTTCCGGGGCTTGTCTGCGTCAATAAGTACGACCTCAACACGGACATGACCAGAAAGATTGAAGCCTTTGGGCTGGAGCGGAATATGACATTGTTAGGTCGCATTCCCTTTGATCCGATATTCACCAAAGCGATGATCGAAGGAAAAAATGTTTTAGAACATGCACCGGATTCACTGGCAGCTGTATCGGTCAGAGAGGTCTGGGAGAAGATTATGTCATTTCCATCAATGAATACGATGGGAATTAAGGATTTTTCAGCAATAATTCAATGATGGCGTTGTAAAAACTCTTCATCTGCTTTGTTGTTGCAATTTTTTTTATCATTACGACGTACTTTAGTACGCCGAAATAATAAAAAAATTCCACGCCTCACATATGAAGTTTTTTACTTAGCCATCCCCAATATCAAATTTTTTGGGGTTTGTATTTAACAATAAAAAATAACAAGGAGAGTAAAGAATGGCACTCGTACGTATTGCAGTACCCTCTGAGGGACAGGGTGGGCTTGACGGTCTACGCGCCGGACATTTCGGACATTGTGATGTTTTTACCCTGGTAGATGTTGAGGACGGTGAAATTAAAGAGGTTTCCATCCTGGCTAATAAAGAGCATGTTCAGGGGGGGTGTATGGTACCTGTGCAACTGCTGGCCGAAAATAAAGTTCAGAGACTTGTGGTTGGCGGTATAGGAATGCGTCCGCTGATGGGATTTAAGCAGGTCGGTATTGATGTCTATTATGATGGTGAACGCCGGGATATTCGTCCGGTTGTCGAAGATATGATAACCGAATCGCTGATGTTGATCGGTGACGATCAGGTGTGTGGTGGCGGTAATAACAGTTAATGTATAGGCTACTTTGAAAAATTACTTTTTCTTCCAATATCTACGTTATGGTCAAATTTTTCAAAGTACCCTTAAGGATTTTTAAAGAAGAGGAGATGTCATGATAGTTGCTGTTACTGCAAAGGGAACGCACCTCTCTGATGAGGTGGATCCCAGATTTGGTAGAGCACCTTATATCCTGATCGTCGACACAGAGACAATGGAGTATGAGTCTCTTGATAACAGTGAAAATGTCAATGCCTTTAAAGGGGCAGGCATTCAGGCTGCGACGATGGTTGCTGATAAGGGGGCAGAAGTGCTGCTGACAGGATATTGTGGTCCAAATGCTTTCAAAACTGTTCAGGCTGCAGGAGTGAAGGTGGTCAATGATGTCACGGGGACAATTAAACAGGCGGTCGAAACTTTTCTGAGTGGCAACGTCCAATACAGTGAAGGCGCCAATACTGAAGGGCATTGGTAGATAATCAATGTACATTACAGGCCATGGGCTTTGCCCTTCAGGCCGGTTTGTCGAAGGAATCTAACACCCCTCAAGGGGGTATAAGTGCCTCATGCAGATTATTTTTCTTGTTTTTTATACCCGTCAAGCGGGCACTAAAGAGAGTACCCGTCAAGCGGGTACCAAAAAGAGTGAACGAAAATAATCTGTAAGGCACTAACTGTTCAGCAGTCCTCCAAGTGTGATGAACAGTTAGATCTCGTGCCTTTTTGAGGCTTTTGCATATGTCTGACAAGTTATGAAGGAAGAGTTCTAATGGATGATCAGGAATTTGATGCACTGATAGACAAAATTCAGAACAAAATTTTTACCGAGGCGAAAAATGCATTTGGTGATAAGGGTTTTGAGCGCTGGAGAAACCCAAAGCATTGCGGAGTGATGGAAGATGCAGTGAGTCATGCGCGTATGAAAGGGAGTTGTGGAGATACCATGGAGATGTACATTGCAGTAAATGACGACCGGATCGAGCAGGTCAGTTATGTTACTGATGGTTGCAGTTCCAGTTCCATTGCCGGCTCCTTCACTTCAGAACTGGCAGAGGGAAAGACTTTTGAGGAGGTGCTCGATATGACCGGAGCTGACGTTCTCAATGAAATTGGCACCTTTCCAGAAGCTGAAGAACATTGTGCCCATCTTGCAGTAAGTACCCTGCAGGAAGCGGTAAACAGTTTTTTGGTTGACCAGGTTAAAGGAGAAAAACAGAGTATTTGATCAGTAGTAGCAAGAACCTACCGTTCCAGTATCTTTCATTAAACAGCCCCGATGCATAGAAAGAGGGACGGGAAACCGGGATTGTTCTTTGCCCAATCCCGGTTTTTTACAATAAACAATAAAATCAGAAGTTGAAAATATTCGCTTCAGTCGCCATGTCGAGTACTAACACCCCTCAAGGGGGTACTAAAAAGAGTGACAGGCTTTCAGGAGTACTCAGTTCAGTGCCCCCTTGAGGGGTGAGGCACTAAAAAAAACCATCTATCGAAGCTTGTCATCAATTTTCATTCATGACAAGCTTGTAAAAAGTTTTACAACGCCAGCAAATTTATTATCAAGCATCATCTCTCGCCTGGAATGATAAGAAATGAATCCGGTGGATCGAATTCCCAGTGTGTGTCTCTCAGGTAGTCCGCCGCATCTATTGCCTTACCTTTTTGGATAAGCTTTACGAACTCCTGGTGCTGCTGCAGATTTTTCCTGTTCCACTGTTGTCCATAATCTCTTCTTGGAAAGTCGTAGAGTTGCATTTTGAGGTGTTTTACATATCTGAGAAGACGCTGGTTTTCAGATAGGTTTAAGAAGACATCATGAAAATTAACATTTGCCTGATTGTGCTTGATAATATCTTCCTTGGCGAGATTGGATTCAATTTCCGAATTTAATTGCTCCATCTGCTGGATTTCACTCTCACCTATCTTGTGAAAAACCGATAGAATTACCCGCGATTCAATTCCTCCCAAAATTTCATAAATATCCCTTACGTCATCAATGGTGAGGACGTTAATTTTCACCCCGCGTTGCGGCAGAATCGACACAAAACCCTGTTCCTGGAGCAAAAGAAGGGCTTCGCGCAAAGGGGTACGGCTGATTCCCAATTCTTCGATCATCGTATTTACACGAATCGAAGCTCCTGGTTCTAACGCACCAATTCGCATTTGTTTTTGCAGGTAGTCATACACTTGAACCCTGAGGAGGTTGTTCCCCGGTCGGGTTTCGATCAGCATTGGGTTTTCCTTTATGAGGAGGTGTGTTTATTTTTTTTTAACCGGAAAATAACACTTCCAGTTTTATTCAAAATGATCCTGAAGACTTGTTAATATTAATAAGTCTTCAGCGCAAGAATTGAAAATATTTCCCTTATTGCCAAGCTCTTTGAGCAATGCTCTTAAGGCTATCTTGAAAAATTAAATTTTTCAAGGTACCCTTTAATTTCACGGCTATGTCTTGCAACAATTGTCGCCGTTTCAATAATTCCTGAGTTACCCCGAGATCGTAAACTCTGCCCTCTGGCACGTAGAAAGCAGAGTTTGAACAGAATCCAGACCTTACTGGGCGACGCAACTTCTTACGGATTTGTCACCATCTTTTTTTGCCCCAGTGT
>WTAT01000491.1 GCA_013139415.1 Desulforhopalus sp. | reverse complement strand
TTGATCACCAGGCAAGCTCCATAGGGGGCTTGGTTCTTATAGACCTTGGCTTAACTGAGTTATAAAACCGGTCATAAGCTCCACTACAACAGGTTGTGCTTCCAAGTGTGGGACATGTGAACACTTTTCAAGTATTTCCATCTGGACATAACCTGAAGTTTTAGAAGCAATGGACTTGACTTGCTCTGTTGAGCCGTATTGGTCGTTGCCACCTTGAATGACCAACATGGGTACTTCGATACTTGGCAAAAGATATTCAATGTTCCAGTGCTTGAACCACTTCGTAAGCCATGTTTCCGACCATGCCTTGAAAATGGTTTCTGTTTTATCTCCATGATATTTTGCTAAGCCCCTTAATTTTCCTTTTGCCCATGCTTCCTTCGCTGTTCTAATTCCAACAATGGTTTTATGATCGACAAATACGTGTGCAGCCTCAGTTATAATTCCTTTTAGAAAAGAAGGCTGTTCGGCACCGAAGATTAAACTGATACTTCCGCCGTCGGAATGCCCGATCAGGATGAAAGGCGTGTCGGGGATAATTTTTTTGAGGAGGTTTGGCAGCTCCCGGAGGGCGTACTCATGCAAATAGTGGACTGTACGTCTATGGCTCAAAGGAGAAGATTGTCCGTAGCCCAAGCGATCATAAACCAGTCCGGGACAGCCGGTAGCTCTGCATAATATTTCTGGAAAGTCGCTCCACATGGCAGTACACCCCAAACCTTCGTGCAGGTACACGAGATAAGGCATAGCCGTATCGCCTTGAATTAATTGATAGTGAAGCCTGTGGCTCTCTTCGATGATCAGACTTGGCAATGGTTTTTCCTTGTGAGGCAGAGCAATTATTCATTTTCAATTGCTAAAAAATAACCAAATTTGTAGACAAAAAACAAGCAATACAATAGATTCCTTCGGTTACAAGAAAAGCGGGGCTCCAATTTCCCAGAAATTTGACCTGCCCTAAAACATGACTTCCTATTATTGAGCAGGAGAACAATGGGTCGCGAGAAGCATATTGATGAATCTTATCCAGATATCATCCAGGACGAATGTAAAGGTTGTGGCAGGTGTATCAACGCTTGCCCTAAAGATTGTCTTCGTTTTGCAGAGAAGATGAACGGCAAGGGATACGTCCCTGCAGTCTATATTGGAGAGGGATGTAACGGTTGCGGTATATGTTTTTACAATTGTCCCGAACCTTACGCCATTGTGGTGTACAAAAAGGACAAGGAGTAATCGCCCATGAGGAAATTTATCAAAGGTAATGAGGCAGTCACAGTCGGTGCTTTGTATGCGGGCTGCGAGATTTATTTCGGATATCCGATCACCCCGGCGAGCGAAATTGCCCATTCCGCCGCACTACTTTTTCCGCAGAGAGGAAAGGTCTTTTTACAGGCAGAGTGCGAGACTGGTGCCATCAATATGATTTATGGCTCGGCAAGCAGCGGCAAAATGTCTATGACAGCCTCTTCAGGCCCAGGCATGAGTCTTATGTGTGAGGGCATATCATATCTCGCCGGAGCACAACTTCCGGCGGTGATTGTCGATGTGCAAAGAGCCGGCCCTGGTCTGGGTAACATTGGTCCCGAACAGGGTGATTACAATCAGTCAGTGAAAGGCGGCGGCCACGGTAATTATAAGGCTATTGTGCTTGCGCCTTCTTCGGTTCAGGAGATGTGCGATCTGACCATCAAGGCCTTTGAGCTTGCCTATAAATACCGTAATCCTGCTATTGTCCTTACCGATGCGCTTTTGGGACAGGTAATGGAATCTCTGGAGATACCAGAGCAAGAGTTGACTCCTCCTGATGTCAGCGATTGGGCGGTACAGGCCAGTAGCGATACGAGAAGCAATCTTATTTCTTCGATATATTTACAAAACGATCTGCAAGAAAAACACAACTGGCTGCTCGATGCCAAATACGCCTCTATGAGCGTTGATGCAGCATCAAAAAACTATCGTACTGAAGATGCAGATCTGATTCTGACCGGTTACGGTTCCTGCGCGCGAATTGCCCGTTCGGCTGTCGATGCTCTTCGAGCAGAGGGCATCAAAGCGGGCTTATTCAGACCAATCACTCTTTTTCCATTTCCCGAGGAAGAACTCCAGAAAGTCTCGAAAGGAAAAAAGATACTGGTTGTTGAGTTGAGCAATGGCCAATATCGGGATGATGTTCTTTTACATCTCGATAGAAAAACATTTGTGCCCGTAGAGTTGGTAAACCGAATGGGTGGGATGCTGGTGACGACAGAGGAAGTTGTGGCAGCGGCCAAAAAACTCATGGAGGCAGGCGAATGATTAAGAAGGCAGAAGGGTTTTACGAGTACTTCGAGAGAAAAGATGGCAGCAAGACCAAAGCAACGCATTACTGTGCTGGTTGCGGCCACGGAATAATTCATAAGCTGATTGCTGAAGCTGTTGCCGATTTTGGCCTGCAGGACGATACCGTCTTTGTTTCACCTGTGGGCTGCGGGGCGTTTTGCTACTATTATTTTGACTGTGGCAATGTTGCCGCCCCCCATGGCAGGGCTTCTGCCGTGGCAACCGGCCTCTCGCGGGCTCTTCCAGGGAAGGTGGTTATTGCCTACCAAGGTGATGGTGATTTGGGTGCAATTGGTTTCAACAACGCTTTTCAAGCGGCAAACCGAGGCGAAAAATTTGTCTGCTTCTTCGTCAATAATGCTATTTACGGCATGACTGGCGGACAGATGGCTCCGACTACATTGCCGGGGCAGAAAACGGCAACCTCGCCCGCAGGAAGAGATGTGGCAAACGATGGCTTTCCGTTAAAAGTTTGTGAGGTCTTGAATCAGCTGGAGGCTCCGCGTTTTATCGAACGGGTCTCAGTTGCCGATACCAAGAGAATTTTAAAGGCCAAAAAAGCTATACGCAAAGCCTTAGAGATCCAGAAGGAAGGCAGGGGCTATGCCTTTGTAGAAATTCTTTCGCCTTGTCCCACCAATATGAAGATGAACGCTGTCGATGCGGCACAATGGACCATTGACGCAATGGAAGAGACCTTTCCATTAGGTAATTTCCGTGATCGGAGCGATGAGGAAGCTCTGCAGCCTAATACTATCCCGGTAAAACCGTTGGAAGAGTTAGTTGTGGCCAGTAGCTCAGAGGATGCTGCTGCAGACGATTTTGCTGGAAAAGAATTCAAGTTTTGTGGATTTGGCGGCCAGGGAATTCTCAGTCTTGGGCTGGTACTGGCCCATGCAGGCAATGACATTGGCAAAAATGTTTCATGGTTTCCGAGCTATGGTCCAGAGCAGAGAGGTGGAACTGCATCCTGTTCAGTTGTATTGACTGATAAGGAAATCGGTTCTCCGACTGTCGATAAACCAGATGTGCTGGTGGCGATGAATCAACCCTCTTTAGAAAAATTCGCCCCGACTGTCAAAGCTGGTGGGGTGATAATCTACGATGCGCAAATACCGGTAGAGTTTGATTTACCGAACAATGTGTCTGTTTATGCCTTTCCAGCGGCGGAAATAGCCACCTCTAAAGGTGTACCCAAGGCAGCTAATACAGCCCTATTGGGGGCACTTATCGCGCTTGATTTGATCGGCCTGCCAGAGGACGCTGTTCTGACTGCTTTAAAAGACAGCTTTGCCAAAAAACCCAAGTTGATTCCCAAAAACATGGAAATAGTCGAGACAGCAAAAGCATGGATGAGAGATAACCTTTAAGCTGGTTTTTTGGTAGTGGCCTCTGCAGGTCTTCGACTTGCAGGCTGCCAGGTGAGAAATGACACTTACCAAGTGAACACAACTTCCACCGATAGAGTGGGGGACAGGAGTAGAGAGCATGAGTGATTCAGGGAAAATTGGCAAGAGGGTCCAGACATTCAGAGCAAAACTTGATATGAGTGTCGATGATCTTTCAGAAAGAACCAGCCTGCCGGTGAGCCTTATCGAAGATATCGAAGGTGGCAGCGTCTCTCCTGCCTTAGGGGTCATGACTAAGCTTGCCCGCGCCTTAGGACAGCGGGTAGGCACCTTTATGGACGACCAGATTGCTAAAGATCCGGTTATCACCAGATCAGCTGAACGAGAAGAGGGCATTGCTTCCCATAAGGGCGAGGCACAAGGTCACTATCGATATCATGCCCTGGGTGCAGGCAAAGCCGACCGCCACATGGAACCGTTCTTCATTAAAATCTCGCCCTCTGAGGAACGAGAGAAATCCGCCCATGAAGGAGAGGAATTTGTCGTTGTTATCTCCGGTGAGGTTGAGCTGCAATATGGCAAGGATACCCATGTGCTGGGGCAAGGTGATACCATGTACTATAATTCTCTTGTTCCCCATTGCTTGAGTGCCGTTGGTGGTGATGCACAAATTTATGCCGTAATCTTTACTCTCTAATGGGTGACAACTATGCCAAGAAATGAGATTGTCAGAGAGGTAACACTTGGTCAGCTCTTAAAGGAAACGGTGGAGAAGTATCCTGATCAGACAGCAGTGGCCTATGCAGACAGGGAGTATAAACAGACGTGGAGAGAATTTTCTGATACGGTTGACGACATGGCCAAGGGCTTGATGGCCATGGGCATCCAAAAAGGGGAAAAGGTGGCTGTGTGGGCGACAAATGTTCCCCACTGGGTAGCTCTTCAGTTTGCAACTGCCCGCATCGGAGCGATATTACTTACTATTAATACCAACTATCGTTCCGAGGAAATCGATTATGTTTTAAAGCAGTCAGATTGTGAAAACATATTTATTATAAATGGGCTGCGCGATGCAAATTATTTGGAAATACTTTACCAGCTAATCCCCGAACTTAAGACGCACCCGAGAGGTGAACTCCATTCGAGCACATATCCCTGCCTGAAAAGAGTCTTCTTTCTTGGGCCGGAGAAGCACAGAGGCCTTTACTCCATGTCAGAGGTTCTGTCTTTGTCGGTTGCTACTGATGATGCAGTGTACCAGGAACGCCAGGATTCCCTTGATCCCCATGATGTCATTAATATGCAATACACTTCAGGAACTACCGGTTTTCCAAAAGGTGTTATGCTCACGCATGTTAACATTGGCAACAATGGTTATTGGCTCGGGGCGGGACAGAATTTTAGTCATGAGGACCGCATATGCATCCCTGTACCTCTCTTTCACTGCTTTGGCTGTGTATTGGGCGTGTTGGCCTGTGTCAATCACGGCGCAACCATGGTGTTTGTTGAGGTCTACGACCCTGTTGATGTGATGATGTCCATCGAGATGGAAAAATGTACCGGGGTGTACGGTGTGCCCACAATGTTCATTGCCATGATGGACCATAAACTTTTCAAGAAGTTCGATTTTTCTTCTTTGCGAACCGGTATCATGGCAGGATCGCCTTGTCCGGTAAAAAGTATGAACGACTGCATTGAGAAGATGAATATGAACGAGGTTACCATCGTTTTTGGGCTGACCGAGGCATCTCCTGGCATAACTCAGACCATGTACAATGAGCCATCCATACAGAAAAAGTGTGAGACTGTGGGCAAATCTATGCCGGGCATCGAAGTAAAGATCATTGACTCGAAAACCGGAGAAGATCTGCCTGTTGGGCAACATGGTGAAGTGGTCTGTCGCGGTTACAATATCATGAAGGGCTACTATAAGATGCCTGAGGCCACAACTGAAGCAATAGATAAGGATGGTTTTCTTCATTCCGGGGACATCGGCGTCATGGATGAGGATGGCTATTTTGCCATCACCGGGCGAATTAAGGATATGATTATCCGTGGTGGAGAGAATATTTATCCTAAGGAGATAGAGGACTTCCTCCATCATATGGAGGGGGTGCAGGATGTTCAGGTGGTGGGTGTTCCCAGCGAAAAATATGGTGAACAGCCGGGAGCATTTGTCATTCCATATCCTGATGTTGATATTTCACCTCAGGATGTTGTTGACTTCTGCCAGGGCAAGATAGCGTGGTTCAAAACACCAAAGTATGTCCACTTTTTGAAGGAATACCCGCTTACCGCCAGTGGTAAAGTTATGAAAATTAAGCTGAGAGAGCAATCGGCTGAACTTTGGCCAAACGTCTAAGTCTCTGATTACCTGTAGTACTAACCCCGGTAAACGGGAAGTAAGCCAGGACTCTTTTTAGTACCCCCTCGAGGGGTGTTCTTTACAATGCCCCTTGAGGGTACTCTTTTTAGTACCCCCTCAAGTGGGTATTGAACTGAATGACAGGAAATCTGGAGTAAGGCACTGATATGGTTCAGGGATGTGCCTAAAGGAGATACATAATGCCAGGTAAAGACATTAAAATTGGAAAAAGGATCAGGGGGCTGAGAAGAGCAAAAGGGTTGTCAAGAACTGAGGTTTCAGAACAATCCGGAATAGCAGAATCTACTATTTCCAGCATTGAAGGCCATATGATCTCTCCGCCTCTCGGGTATCTTGTCAGTTTGGCAAAAGTTTTCGAGATTCCTGTGGGAGATTTTTTTGGCGAAAGCAGTGACTCTCCTTATTGCCTCGTTAGAAGTGATGACAGAAAACCCGTATCCCGCTTCAATTCAACCGACGGCAAGTCTGGCGGATACAGCTATGAGTCTCTTGGTCAAAAGAAAAAAAACAGGCATATGGAGCCTTTTCTGGTGACGCTTACTCCTGCGGAATCTTCACCGGTCGAGCCAAATCAACATATTGGAGAGGAGATTATTTTTGTCTTGGAGGGAAAGGTCGAGGTCAGCCTCTTAGACAAAAAAGAAATACTGAACCCTGGAGATTCTATTTATTACGATTCAACCATGCCCCATATTATCTCATGTCATGGCAAAGAGCCGGCTACGATACTGGCGGTGATTTATGCCAAAGACGAAATGATAATCTTGTAGATTTAGCGGCCAAAGCCTGATTCACGCCCGAAAAAATATAAACCGGGGACCTCTTCAAGAAGAGAGGTCTCCGGTTTTGTAAAATCTCTTATCCTTAGCCTACGGGCATGATCCAGTTGAAGGGGTCTTCTGTTTTACCGTATTGAAGGTCCATAAGGTCTTTGAAGAGTTTTGCAGAAAGTGGTCCTACACTTCCGTCGCCAATGGTGATTTCTTTGCCGTTATATTTAATGTTGCCAACAGGTGAGATGACAGCAGCAGTTCCAGAACCGAAAATTTCCTTGAGTTCTCCTGTCTCATGGGCCTCATAAATCTCATCGATACTGATTTTTCTTTCAACAACTTTTAGACCCCAGGACTTCGCAAGTTTTATTACAGAGTCCCGTGTTACCCCAGACAGAATACTTCTATTTAATTCAGGGGTAATAAGTTCGTCACCGATAACGAAAAAAATGTTCATTGAACCGACTTCTTCTACATACTTAAGCTCAACTCCGTCAAGCCACATTACCTGTGTATATCCGTCTTTGTTGGCAAGATTTGTTGCATACAGGCTCGCGGCATAATTCCCGGCAGTTTTTGCCTGACCGACACCGCCTCTTACTGCGCGTACATAGTCTGTTGTTACCCAGATTTTCACAGGATTGAATCCTTCCGGGTAATATGCGCCAACAGGAGAAAGAATGATAAAAAATCTATATGTATTCGATGAACGAAGACCGATATAGGGGTCGGTGGCAATGATTGTTGGCCGAATATAGAGTGACGTTCCTGCAGCGCCGGGAACCCAGTTCTTTTCAACTTTTAATAGCTCAATAAGAGCTTCTAGAATAAATTCTTCGTCCAGTTCAGGCATGCAAAGCATATGACCTGATTTATTAAGACGACTTAAATTAGCCTCTGGTCTGAAAAGTTGAATTTCACCAGAGTCAGTTTTGTATGCCTTTAAGCCTTCGAAAATAGCCTGTCCATAATGGAGAACCATGCTGGAAGGTTCCATTTCAATCGGGCCATAGGGCTCAATACGGGGATTATGCCAGCCTTCAGCCGGGCTGTAATCCATGTTGAACATATAATCAGTGAAGACGGTTCCAAAACCGAGGGCCGAGTCTTCAGGATGATCTTTCAATATTTCAGCTTTTTTGAATGTGATGTCCACTGTAACCTCTAGTAAGTAAAGTTGTAGAGAAAAATTCTGGTATCTTAATAATTTTTATTATGAGACAGAGTATACTCTGTGTTTTCATGTTTAATCAATATCTACTTTAAACGGCTAGATTGATGACAACAATAGCAACCTCTAGCCGCAACGGGAAAGCGAAATAGCCTCGCCGGAAAAGGTGAACTCAAAACCTCATCTGCCATCCCATATCAGTGCCTTACTCCAGATTTCCTGTCATTCAGTTCAATACCGAGGGGTTCTGAACTGAGTCCCCTCAAAAGACATCGAAAAGAATCCCGAGTTGTTTTCCGTTTATCGGGCTTAGATGAAAAAAATAGTTATGATTAAGATGAATTATTAGCTGTGGAACAGTTGGACCGAAAAATTGGTCGAACTTATGCTGCTTTGTTTTTACTGACAGCTGGATGGAAGGCTAGTCTCAGCCGAGAAAAGTAATAGAGAGGCTATAGCATGACGGCTCTTTTAGACAGCGGGTATCTCTTACCGCTGCCAGGAGAAGATGTTTGAAGAGGCCATGGAAATAGTCGCCAAATGTTAGCAGGCGTATGGAGTGAGCATGTCGCAGGTGAAGGCCAAGGTTAAAAGAGATCCCGGCGAATATGGTTATGAGCCCGAAATTTCCTCCATATTCTACGGATGGTTTCAAGATCCAGTTCTGCAGTTATAGTCGACACCCCATCCGGTGCCTGACTGATCACAAGTCCCCATGGGTTGATGACCATACTTCTGCCAAACGGATGGTTCACGGTAGGTTCCATCACGATTGCCACTTTTGGGGTTATGAATTGATCACCATAAGGATAGGCCCAATGCGGCGCTTCTTAATTTCTGTACGACGGCGAACTGTCGAATACGGATGCTTTTTCTAGTTTGTCCCTGATGTAACGGTGACCTCTCCTTAATTTCACGGGTTAACCAACCGGAGCGCCGAGCTGTGAGTAGACTATAGGGAGCAATCCAAGCCAATGCACAAAAATGAAACACGCCATACCCATAGGCCCAAAGGGCGTCGCTCGAACGATAACGATGGGCGTAGAAGAGGGCTGAGATGGTATTCCAGAGAGCTCCTCCGCCTAAACTGACAATGGCAAATTGCAAGGGAAAGAGTACTACTAAAGAGATCATCAAAATAAATAAAACCGGTGATGGTGCGCACCATAAACATTGCATAGCCAACAATAATCTGGCACTGATCCGATGGTGATCACGGAAATTGCCAAAGACAAAGCCTGCCATTTTGATAGTTTCCCTGACGTTACTCCTTCCCCAACGTATCAGCATTTTGCAGAGATCCTGATAGCGCACGGGGACATTAGTATATACCGTGGCATTGCGCTGAAACAGCACGCTCTTGCCTTGGCGTAATATTAGATTAGTGATCGCCCGATCCTCACCAATGTTGGCTTCACGGCCTAAAAATTTCTGGTTCAACCATTCATCCAACACGTTCATGACCAGATCTTTTCGATAGGCTGCAAGGGCACCTGGCGTGCACAGTACTGTTCTCAGAACAGACTGGGCGGAGCGGATAAACTCAAAACCGAAAACAAAGCTCACATCGATCATATGGGGAATTATAGCATCGCGATTCAGTACCCGCACATTACCAGCCACTGCTCCACAATCCGGGTCCCCCACAAAAGGGCTGACCAGGTTGCGAAGGGTATCCGTCTCGACAATTGAGTCACTGTCAACCGTTACCAACACAGTACCGGTAGCCCGCCTGAAACCTTCATAGAGTGCGCGTCGTTTGCCACCATTTTTCAACTGGCGAATGGCCATGATTTGATCCGGAAATTCCCTGCATGCAGCCTCAATATAGTGCCAGGTGTCGTCTTTGCTCCCATCATCTACGGCGATTAACTGGAGCTTTTCTGCGGGATAGTCTCCAGTTGCCAGACTGCGTAATGTTTGCTGAACCAGGGCTCCTTCGTTATAGGCAGGAACAACAACAGTTAAATCGGGGAGATCACTGTCGGACGCTGCTGCAATTGGGCGATAACGAAAAGCATTCAAGGCAAGCCATGAATAAAAAAAGACAGTTGAAATGACAACACAAAAACCAACCTGGGCCAGGGAGTGAAACCAGACAGATTGTGCCATGGTGGTTTGAAACTCAAGCATATGTGGACCTTGTAGCCCCATCATCACCAGTCCCATAAAGGAGAGAAAAAAGGCACAGTATTTGACTATGTCGATACGATGTTGTTTAATTAAGCTAAGACAAGTCGCAAGATTCTGCATATACAAAACTCCTTCAGACATTTTTTTTAAGAGGATAAGCAAATGCCTAATATTTTAAGATAATTTCCTTGTAGGTAAGCAAAGATAAAAACGGTATAAGGATTTTTGATAACCTTGGTGATTACAAAACCCTCAAGGCTATCTCTATTGTCCTTTGAGATCTGCTGAAGTCTCTAGTAGACCAGAATCATCCCCTCACCGTTTCACAGCGATAGCTCAGGATGGCCGATAAATATCAGACTTACTGCCATTACTACTAGAACTTCGTATAGTTATGGCGTTCTGTCAAATGAATGCAGGCATTCGTTTTGCATTTTTTATGCCATAAAGAATAGTCACGGTAATTGGCGGGTGACGGTCGGGAAGATGTTAGTAAATCCAGTTTTTGGTCAAATTTTTGCACTCACAAGTGCAAATTTTGCTGGTTTGTTCTCTGATTTGTTTTTGAATGGGGGGTCCGTGCCATCTTCTTGAGTTACCTCGTACTGGAGCGGGCTTAATTGGCTGCGGAGATCCTTAAGTTCACTTTTGGGTTCTCTTTTCTTTGCTCTGGGATATTCTTGTCCCTGCCAGTGTTTTTGTAAAAAAGTGTCCCTACCAGAGCCGTTGCGGTAAAATCGGTAACGGAGAGGGTTTTTTTTATAATAATCCTGATGATACTCTTCGGCTGGCCAAAACTCAGGCGCGGCAGTGATCGGAGTCACA
The DNA here is from genome assembly GCA_013139415.1 of Desulforhopalus sp. Taxonomy (GTDB): domain Bacteria; phylum Desulfobacterota; class Desulfobulbia; order Desulfobulbales; family Desulfocapsaceae; genus Desulforhopalus_A. Next base: position 522 of record WTAT01000491.1, on the reverse strand, counting down.
ATCGGTTTTGTGAAGATCCCGCTCTGCTGAAGATAGTGTTTCGACGCTTTTGCCAACTCTTTCTGGCTGTCGCTATAGACGAAGATACCGGAGCCGTAAGCATGGCCCCGATCTACAAACTGACCTCCACTATCGGTTGGATCAATCTGTTGCCAGAAGGTCTTCAGGAGTTTTTCGTAGGTGATTTTTTTAGGATCATATATAATTTGGACAACTTCTATATGATGACCAGCTTCGTAGTTCTGGTAGGTCGGCATTTTGGTTGTACCTCCAGCGTAACCTGAAGTAACCGAAAGCACGCCGTCAAGAACCTCAAAGGGTTTTTCCATACACCAGAAACAGCCTCCGGCGAAGAGGGCCATTTCTGTAACCTTTGGCATTGTTTTTGGTGATGTCTGCTCTTGATTTTTGCTATTTCCTGCAATCACACCTATTGCAAACAGTGCGATGACAAGACCTGTTATTATGCGTAAAAACCTTATCATATCCTCTCCTCCAAAGCGAAGGTTGTCGGAATCTGGA
>WTAT01000518.1 GCA_013139415.1 Desulforhopalus sp. | reverse complement strand
CCTGCCATGGGATATCCCATCACACCTAAGCCGATAAATGCTACTTTTGCCATTGCAGTTCCTATTGAGTTGGGTATTTTTTCTTTTAATAGCTGTTTATTAACGATTTGATACAGTGCTATACGAGGCACTTATCCCCGCAAAGCACGGGGACTAAAAAGAGTACCCCCCTTGTGGGGTGTCAGGCGATTCTATCTGCTTTCCGCCAAAGATCCTAGCTCATTCACGCCCCACTAACAATGATTTTCTACATCTCAGCTGGTTTGGCCGTTGAAAATGATTACGAATCCTGATGAGAAGACCCATTGGGGTATTTTCGCTCCTAAAATGATCTTCTTTGCAGACGCTGTGGAGTTATTTGATATTCGTGTTCAGGTTCGCTATAATACCTAACTGAACGTAAAGCACTTGCCATACCAACGCGAGACGGGCGACTTCCGAAAGCCTTCTTTGAGAAGATGTGGTGTGAATTTTAATCGGTTGTCATTTGGACAAGAAGAAACTATAAATCTTTGTATTCACCACCTCGAAGAGACAACCGATTCTGTCCCAAGCTGGGTTTGATTAGCTTGGTCACGTATTATTTTCACTTTAAATTAAAATTGAGGCAAAAATGGGCACTTTAAGCTGGGATGATATACCATCTCTTGAAAATGCCGACGTAGATTGGGAATACAAGCCAGAAAACCCACTTGGAAAACGATCATGTCTAAGGCTCGGTAACAAACAACTCTTCTTATTTTTCAATAAAAAGAGCTTACCGGTAAATATTTCTTCCTCTAAACTGTATGAAACAGGGGATTTATTGGACATCTCACAAGCAGGTCTAGCAGTTCTCCTAAACAACACAGAGTTGAAGAACGGGTCTCGAACTAAAATCAGCCTTCATCTTGACGCCAAAAGGGTAATTTCAAAGGCGGTGGTCAGGAATATCTGTCCCTATGAAGGTCAAGACAGAGTCGGCTTGGAATTTGTAGCGCCAGCAAAAGGGGATTCGGACTTCATAAAGGAACTGATTCGTTCTCAAGCATATTGTTTATAAACTTCTAACCCCGGTAAACGGGAAAGTTAGCTAAAATCAGTAGATTGCGCAATGAGATGCTATGAAACACAGCCCCCCAAAAGGCCCAAAACCATTTTGGGATGATGTTGCCAAATCATGTAAGGCCAGGTCCTGGAATTCACTCCCCAGCGATAAAGTGTATAATTTTTTTAATTATTTCATTTTTATCATAGTCATAAAGAAGGATGTGATTTGAATTAGGATAATTTTCTATTTGAACATTATGCATATCGCCAAATGTTTCAACTGTCCTCTTGGCAGATGCAACATGATCGTTTTGAGAAATAACCACCAGAGTAGGGATGGTAATCTTTACAGCTTGCTTTTTAGCCGTTAAGGCAATTTTTTCAAGTTGTAAAAAGGCTTTTAAGGACAGATACATTGAACCAGGCCGGTAATCGGCAGAGCCTGCAGGGTCATTTATCACCCCTTTGCTGAACTTAGGAATGACCGGTAACACCCATCTCAATATATTTGCAGCGCAAACGGCAATTTCATTGCCATATGGCAAAGAGAAGAAAGGCGCCAGTAAGACCAGCTTTTCAACAACATTTTTTTGTGCAACAATAATTGAGAGAGTACCGCCCATAGAGTGACCAACAAGTACAGGTTTTCTTCCTGTTATCTTCTTTTCATTTTTGATGATGGCTGTCAGCCATGCTTGGTAATATTTAAGAGTGTATTCTCCTCTTGATAAAATCGGTGCCCTGGTTGTTTGACCTGGAGTCACCGGACAAACTACACGATACCCCAGACCTGCCAGCTCTTCGGCCAGATATATAAAATCCTTCGGGCTCCCTACATACCCATGAACCAGTACAATGGAAGGTAAGTGGGCCTGGCCTTCCGGGTTGAGGATTTGGGATTCATTAAGCCATGATACTGTTCGATAAAATATGTTTTTCTCTTCATTTTGAGCTCTATATATTACATAAAGATCGAAAGTTAAGATTACCAGCAGTACGAACAGTGCAATTTTTGTCAACATAATCAATATCCTTCATCAACATATCGATAACTATCAGCCGACGATTTGCTAACGATCCCGGAAAGACGAGCCCATATCAGCTTTCCGGAGGCTTGAGCCCCATCTGCAGAATAGATGTGTATTCTCCGGCAAGATCGGGCTCCCCCAGACACTGCAGCATCTCCTGACGAACCTTGGCCCTGAGTTGGATTGCTTCCTGCCAGTCTGTTCCTGTTGGATAGCAGGGCGGGAGGATGGTCACCTGTACCCTGCCTCGCCGCGGAAACCAGGAACCCCCGCGGAGGATATTACGTGTCCCCTTTATAATCACCGGCACCACCGGCAGCTGTTCCCGGCAGGCGAGGACGAATGCTCCCATCTGGAAGGGCAGCAGTCCGGGCATTCTCTGCAGGGTTCCCTCGGCAAAAAAGAGGGGGTGCATCCCCCTGCGGACACCTTTGTCGATCTTTCCGGTATCGGCAAGCCCCTGCACAGCATCAAACCTGTCCACCAGAAAGACCCCGAGCTTGGCAAAGGCTGCACGGAGAAAAGGATTTCGCGCAAGCTCCGCCTTGGCCACAAAATGACACTGTTCCGGCAGTACTCCGGTCAATACGATTGAATCGAGATAACTCATGTGGTTGCTGACCACCAGATATTGTTGACCAACCGGCATATTGGTCATGCTGACGGTTTTCAGGCTGATCCCGTTCGCTCTGCAGAGGACCCGCACCGCCCGGCCAGCCAGTCGCCAGCACTTCTCACCGCGGGGTAAGACCATCAGTCCGCACCATACCACAGCTCCGGTCAATGCCAGGGCCAGCCAGCAGTAACCAGCGTAGAGCAGCGCCTTAATGCGACCGGCCAGCCTTCGCAGCATGGGTCCCATACTTTTTAGTCCCATTCGCAGCAATTGCAGCCAGATCGCAGCTTTTTTTCGGCCGACGTGGCCACTTTCATATAACTGCCGGCAGGAGGATCTACGGATTTTTCCGCTCGAGGTCTTCAGCACTGTCCCAGGTGGACCAATGACAACATCATCAGGTGGCATTGCCAACAGATCGACGGTTGCGTCAACGACCTTTTGCCTGAGTTCTGCGAGAGCCTCTGGCGTTGTCTGCCTCGACTCGGTCAGCACCACCAGCTTTTCCGTTGTGGTGCTGTCTTTTACACTGGCAAAGACTGCCGTACAGCCCTTTCTGATCCCAGGGATATTGCCGACGACCTCTTCCAGTTCATGGGGATAGATGTTGCGTCCGCCACGGATAATAATATCCTTTATCCGGCTGGTTATATATATATCACCTGCCGCAATATAGGCTAAATCTCCCGTTTCCAGCCAGTCGCCCCGGAACAGTCTGCGGGTTTCGTCACTACTGCGGAAATAGCCGCTGGTGGCGGATGGTCCTTTGAACTGGAGCCGCCCCTCCTCCCGTTCCGGCAATTCCCTCTCCTGTGTATCGACAACCCTGACCTGGTGCCCCGGCAATGGCTGGCCGCAACAAACGAACTCCAGAGCAGCCTCCTCTCGTTCCGGAGCAGACTCTGCCTTGCCCGACCCGACAAAGGTATCCCTGGCAATGCGATCAATCCGTGCACCACTTCCGGGGGTCGGAAAAATCAGTCCCACCGAAGATTCTGCAAGTCCATAGACCGGAGCTAGAGCCTCGGGACGAAAACCATATGGTTGAAATCGCTTCTGAAACTTGCGCAAGGTGTCAGGCAACACCGGTTCGGCACCATTATAGGCCATTCGCCAGGAGCTCAGATCGAGGCCCGCGAGATCGTCATCATCGAGTCGTGTGGCGCAGATTTCATAACCAAAATTCGGTGAGGCCGAAAGGGTCCCGCCAAATTGGTCGATAGTGCGCAACCAGCGCTCGGGCCGGGCCAAAAAGGATAACGGCGACATGACCACCAGACGGCAGCCATGGCAGAGACTCCCCAGCCAGGCGCCAATCAGGCCCATATCATGATAGAGCGGTAGCCAGCTGACAAAGACGTCATTGGCCGTAACCTGACAGACCTGGCCCATGGCCCTGATATTTGCCAGCAGGTTGGCATGGGTGAGAATCACGCCCTTGGGGTCACCGGTACTACCGGAAGTGTATTGTAAAAAGGCAATATCACTTTCCCTGTGCTGCATCGGGATTTTCTCTGCTGTTTGAGAATAGAGATTTTCCGTGGTAACTATTTTCCGCAGCTCCGGCACCTGGCTCATGAGCAGTCTTGCCACGGGTTGTACTTCGGGTACCGTAACCAGGAGTCTTGCTCCGGCGTTGGAGATGATTTTCCGGTGACGCCGCACGTGTTCTTCGATCTGGGTTGGGCGGCCCGGCGGATAGAGCGGTACCGGCACGCCGCGGCAGTAGAGTATGCCGAAAAAGGTGTAGAAATAATCGGCACCGGTTGGCAGCATGATAGCCACCGGCTCACCTGGTTCCAAATCGAGCTGGCGCAGCCGTGCGGCGACCCTCAACGCTTCCTGCTGCAACATCCCGTAGCTGATGGGGATTACCTCATCGTCCTGCAGCAGGATAATATGCGGGGCATCCGGCTGGATGTGGACATGCTGCTCCAGGACATCCGGCAGGGTCTGGGCAGTTGCAGATCCAACCTCCCGGCGGCTCTCATATGGTTCTAAAACCGGCTTGATGGTCGAAGTTATCGGCGTCGGAGTCTCCCGATTGAGGTAACGCAGGAGATCCCTCGGAGTTTCAGCTTCCACCAACACCCTCTCCGGCAGCCTGATCCCGAATTCCTTCTCCAGCCGGGAGAACAGTTCCATCCGGGCAAGGCTGTCCAGGCCAAGATCACGGTCCAG
>WTAT01000623.1 GCA_013139415.1 Desulforhopalus sp. | reverse complement strand
ATTGAAGACAATTCCCGGTAAAACAGCCGGAACCAGTCGCGCATTGGTTGTATTTCTCCTTGCCAGCCTTCAAGGAAAGATTCGATTTCATGTGTAGCAGTCATCTCAGCGGTCATTATTTTCCTCCATTTTTTAGTACTTTACAGATTGTTTTCTTGTTTTTTAAACAAGAAGAGAACCTGTCTCAAGGTACTTATCCTGTCTTTCTTCCCGTTTACCAGGGATAGATAATAAAATTAAACCAGGATCCACCATTTGTTAATGTCATTTAAATAGTATAAATTGCAGCAATGGCAAACTTTTTTAGTGCCTTACTCCAGATTTCTTGTCATTCAGTTCAATACCCCCTTGAGGGGTACTCTTTTCAGTACTCCCTAGAGGGGTATAAAAAACAAGAAATCTGGAGAGTGTTTTGAAATTAGGAACTTAAAGTAACCTCCAAGGTACTTATACCCCCTTGTGGGGTGTTCGTTATTTAAATAACTCATTTTAGGAAAATCCATGCAGCTTATCACAGCCCCTTCCAAAACCCAGCAATTTAACGGGCGAATATATGCAGAGCACTCCCTTCCAATCCTGCTTGAGAAAACAAAGATTCTCATGGGACGACTCAAGTCGATGGACAGGGAAGATATTTCACGGCTCATGAAAACCAGTGAACGACTGACTGAATCCACCTATCGACTGATCGACGATTTCTCCCATCCGTTCTCCCCAGACAATGCAAAACAGGCGCTTTTTACTTTTCAAGGAGCTGCCTACAGCGCTATTAATGCTGAACTCTACACCAAAGAGCAATTATACTTTGCCCAGCAACATCTTTTGATCCTATCAGGTCTCTATGGGATACTCAGGCCACTTGACCTTATGCAAGCATATCGGCTGGAAATGGGCTGTTCATTTGCAGCGGAAGGAGCTGCCAACCTCTACCATTTCTGGCGAGAGCAGATTACGGATGTCATCAACCAGGCACTTACAGAAGACAGCGACAATACCTTAATCAATCTCGCTTCTAAAGAATACTCCAAGGTGGTGGACAAGAAGAAACTTCAGGGAGAGATGATTACCATCACCTTTAAACAATTGCATAAAGGCCAACTCCGGACAATTCCCATCCATTCCAAAAAAGCCCGGGGACTGATGATTCATTTTGCAATAAGCAAACAAATAAAGAATACAATAGAGCTCAAGGAATTTGATTTAGACGGTTATCAATTCACTAAGGAGGATTCAACAGCAGCTGAATGGCTCTTTTTAAAAATGGAGTAAACCCAAAAAACCTTACCAAATACTTCACCGCAACAAAAGCACGGCCTTCATGAACAGCTCACAGAGCACACCATCTCAGCTATGCCAAAACAGCTCGATCAAGAAGGCTCGAATTGCGGTCAGAGGACTATTTTTATAAGGAAGAATCCACCAGCCAGCAAGACAACAAAGGCTATAGAGAGAATATTGAAGTAGCGATCTAAAAAATGCTTAATCTGCGGCCCGAATTTCCAAATCAGGCCGGCAACCAGAAAAAACCGGGCTGATCTTGCCACAAGCGACACAAGCATAAAGGTGAAAAAGTTGGAATGAACAAAACCGGCGGTGATGGTAAAGAGCTTATAGGGGATCGGAGTAAAACCGGCAGTCCCGACGATCCACACATCATATTGCTTGAAATATTGCTGTACAAGACCATATCTTTCCGATAGTCCGTACCAGTCGATAATGGACATGCCGATACCATCCATAAACCAGAAGCCGAGACCATAGCCCAGTGCGCCACCGAGGACCGAGCCCACGGAACAGATAGCCGCGTACCGAAAGGACTTAGTGGGAATTGCCACACACATGGCAATAAGAAAGACATCAGGAGGAAGCGGGAAAAATGAAGATTCGACAAAAGCAATTAAAAACAGTATCCACTCACCATGCCGCCCACTGATCCACTCCATACAGAGATCATAGAGCCTGCGTAACATTCCCGGTGAAGCCACCGTTTCACTTGCTCCAGCCATGTTCTCCCACCAAGTCTACAAAACGGACACTGGCAAGATTGAAAATCTCCACCTGCCCTTCTTTTTTTTCAAGTAACTGCAAGTCCTGTACATGCTGATTGCCGACCGGTATAATCAATCTGCCTGGATCGGCAAGTTGCTCTATCAACGGCTCCGGAATACCAGGACCACCGGCGGTGACTATAATAGCATCGTATGGACCATTTTCGGGCCAACCAACTGTGCCATCATCAAGCTTTGCCCTAATGTTGTAATAGCGCAGCTTATCAAAGGTCTTTCTGGCTCCGGCCAACAGCGAGTTGATCCGCTCCACCGTATAGACCTGGCTACACAAGCGGGAAAGAACCGCAGCCTGGTAGCCGGATCCGGTACCTATTTCAAGAACTTTTTCACTGCCGGTCAACCCCAGAGCCTGCGTCATATAGGCGACAATATAGGGTTGTGAAATAGTCTGCCCCGCACCTATAGGTAAGGGATGGTCCCCATAAGCCCGGCCACGCATGGCATCATCGACGAAACAGTGCCGGGGCACTTCTGACATTACTGCCAAAACGCGCTCGTCAGTAATGTCACGGCGCCGGAGCTGTTCCTGAACCATCCGCTCCCGCCCGGTTCCGTATTGATCCATCACTCTTTTTTCTCTTGCCAGGGATAATCATCTGCCCAATTCATATCGTCTTTGTCAGATGCAGAATAAAGGACCTCGGTAACAATCTTGTTGGTAATCGTCACCATGACCACCTTGTACTCAGGGGAACCCAGGCGTTTGCCGACAAGAGGGGCCTTTTCCAGAATGGTCATCGACTTGTCCCTATACAACCACGTCTCTACACCCTCGCTTAACTCTTGTTGTTCATCCGGCTCTCCCAGAAAGACCAGGACATCCTCCTCAGTAGAAGAACCAACCTTAAGCAAAGCCACATCCGAGGCGAGATGCCGGACCGGTTTATTATAACAGCCGGAAATGTTCGCAAGAGCTACAGCAACAAATAACAACAGGAAAAAATTCGTTCTCAAAACCATTCAATTCTCCAAAGAGCAGATTGTTGTTATATCATCAACAACTCTATAGCCTGTGGGTCTTTATTTTTCAACGACTAACTGGAACATAGGCATGCCTGGAAGGACAAAGAGCTCCATGCCTAAAGAAACAAAGGCATGGAGCTCAGAAGAGGTCTGGGTCTGTTTAACCCCGGTAAACGGGAAAATAAGCCGGGACTCTTTTCAGTACCCCCTTGAGGGGTGTAAGTGCCTCGAAGGTCTCTCTACGTTCGCTATCTGGTGGTATCTTTAAGTTTCTAATTTTAATACACTTTCCGGACTCCTTGGTTTTTATACCCCTCAGGGGGGTACTAAAAAGAGCACCCCTCAAGGGTATTAAACTGAATGACAGGCCTTGAGGAATAAGACACTAAGAACGTAAGTAATTAATATAATGATAAATAGCAGCCAGAAAGTACTGCCGGGAATGCAACGAAGAGAAAAAGTGTGGTAGGAAAGAGGACGTTTG
>WTAT01000590.1 GCA_013139415.1 Desulforhopalus sp. | reverse complement strand
CCTAGGATCTAACACTATAAATCAGTGTCGATTGTGTCAATCAACTTTCCTTTTACCAGCTTCAAACCGTTGAAATAAAAAAAAGCCCTGCGTTGACACTACCTCAAGCACAAATATTGATAGCCGCAGTATTGCCGTTGGCATCTCTGAGCATAAAAGTAGCCTTAAAAAAAGTCCGTTATCATACAAAGAGGAATTTTGTGGCTTATCAATGTCATAAAGCAGGAGGGGTGGCGCGTTCGTGCTCAGTGGCATGAAAATCGTTCCTGAGAAAGCAACGACAATTCCTTTTATCCCCTATAAAGAGTTAGCGAAACCCCCCTTTTTGGGGGGTTTCCATTCCTAAAACATTCCTTATGATTTATTGGATTTACTTTGAAATGGAACAACTATAAGGAGCTTGTCCGAGAATATGCATTTTAATCAAAATCGAGATATTTTAAAAAAATAAGCACAGCCATATGTGTGATATTGCGAGCATTATTTTTTTGGAATTCCGAAGAGTTTGGACAAAAGGGCATTCTCGGACAACCTCCTAGAGTTAGAACAGCTGCGAATCTGTGTCGGCCCATCGCCCGCCCCAACTTCGAAGAGGTCGTACGACGCGCAGCCAAAAGAGGATTCAAATCAACCAAAATCAAAATGACAGGGGCAAGGAGGAACTTGAAATGCTGCAGACAAAAAAAATTTGGACATTGTTAACCGCAGGTGCGGCGCTATTGGGCTTAATGGCATCTCCTGTACTCGCCATTGAGGTTGTTGTCACGGTCGAGGAAGTATTTGAAAAAACCGTAGACAACGTTATCGTGCTCTACGATTCATCGGGATCTATGTCGGAAAAATATGGCAACACCGATCTAACGCGACTTGAGGCAGAGCGTATGATTCTCTTGGAAACGAACAGTTCCCTGCCCGACCTTGATTGGAACATGAGCTTCTATTCATTTACTCCGAAAGCCTTCTCTCTTGATTCTCTGGCGGGTTCTACCGAGGATATTCCCCCCATAACCCCGTACAGCAAGGAATCCGTTGCCAAGGCTATTGAGGCGTTACCTGCAAAGGCCAGTGGGCCGACATTTCTCCAGCATGCCCTGAAAAAAGTCGGATTAATGATGCCCGACCTGAAAGGAAAAACAGCTATCATAGTTTTTACCGACGGCACCTATACCAAGATGGGAAGCACTGACACCCCACTGACACTGGCCCAAAAACTGGTTAAAAATTATGACACCTGTATTTATGCAGTCAGCAGCGCTACTGGAGAAAAGGAACAGGCACTCATTAAGGCAATGTCCCAGCTGAATGAGTGTTCGATGGTCATTCCCTTTAACGAGTTACTTGGTCATCCAGGATACACTACCGGCGCCCTGTATAAAGTCATTGAAAAAACCGTTGCCATCGATATTGTCGACGGCATTCTCTTTGATTTCAACGAGTCGGTTCTGAAAGACCAGTACCATGGCAAGTTGCAAGAGCTTGGCACGTTCCTGGAGACGAACACAAACGTTCACCTCTTCCTGGCCGGGTATACCGATGGTGTTGGCAGCGAGGGCTACAATATGGTGCTTTCTAAAGAACGCTCGGAATCCGTACGTGATTACCTGCTTGCTCACTCAAATATCGATAAGAATCGAGTGACCCTGCAATGGTACGGCAAGGCCGATCCGATCTCCAGTAATCAGACCGAGGAGGGACGTGCATTGAACAGGCGCGTGAGTGTGATACTGACAAATATGTAGTCGTGTACTCACCTGAAAGCAATCAGGATGAGTCTTTTGAAGTGTAGAGAGGTGCCGTTGCCGTTTACACGGCAACGGCACATTATTTTCTACCGATCGGAACTGACTGTTGTCAATTTGAAATTGAGATGTCATTTTGTTTTGTGTTTAATCAGGTAGTTGCAGTTTCGACCGCATGATTTCCATCCTGTTCAGGTTCCAGGAGAACAGGGCTCCATCCCCAGCTAATGAGTCGACCCAGGGCAGCTTTTCAAAAATATGGTGGAGAATAATTGTAGAGCTCTCAGTCATTGGCTCTGGCGGCATCAGCCAAGCCACAAATCAAGGCGTTGGCCTCGGCGCCATTGGGCATAACTGCGAACAGATCTCTCCTTTCAGCCATCAAAGTTTGTTCCTGTATATTTTAAGATTGCCAGAGCGAACCTATTACAGTCGAACTTGCACCCCAGAGGTTTAGATTCCTACTGAATCTCAGGAGTCGAAAGTCCAGATATCCCCTATGCACCTGGAAAAAAGGAGGGAAAATATCTTGCTTCTCAGAGAGGTTTGGTTTCCACTATTTGACGACCTACCTCACCTAGGAGCCTGTCCGAGACAGCTAATACCCTTGAGATAATCGCTATCGCCTCTCGGGTGTTCGCCTTTTACTACATGTTGCAATGCCTGGTCGGAGTAACTGTAAACAAATCGTTTATTCAGGAGCTCGATATGCTGGTCAAGGGGCTGCTGCTCGGTTTTATAGCGATCTTTGGGGTGGCCGCAATTTAAACCGCCTTCAAATAACCACAGTGAGAATGCGTAAAGCAAAAGATGTTTTTCACATGCCGGAACGTTACATGACAAGGTGGAAAAGAATTCGTTCTACCGTATTCACGACAGCTGCGCTTTTAGTAATATTTTTGGTTTATCTCACCGGGCAGTTGCATGGAATGGAATTATCAGACGCCAGATCCGAGCTGGTCCCGGGAACACTGCAACAACTACCCCTGGCAGCGACGTTTGAGTTGCCTGTGCTCGCGCAGATGGAGCAGGCTATAGCAAAAAGTATGACATCTGGAAGTATTCCTGGCGGGGTTCTTTGGCTCGAACGAAACGGTATCCATTTTGAAAGTACATCAGGGTATCGCGCACTGGATCCGCGCCGTGAAGTGATGACACGCGAGACCATTTTTGATATCGCATCGCTAACAAAAGTGGTGGCTACGACACCCGCTGTTATGAAGCTCATTGAGCAAGGCAAAATACAACTCTCTGATACTGCACAAAAATTCATTTCAGAGTTCGATGGTAACGGAAAAGAGAATATCACAATTCGACAGCTCCTGACTCACACCTCCGGTTTACGGCCGGACATCAACACACGGCCTGCATGGTCTGGGTACAATACCGCAATAAAAATGGCCTGTGCCGAAAAGGTATTTGCAAAACCTGGTTCTGATTTTCGCTACAGTGATATCAATTTTTTTATCCTATCTGAGGTGGTCCGCCGAGTGACTGGTCAAGGTTTTGATGAATTTGTCCAGCAACAGGTGTATCGACCATTGAAAATGAAGGACACAGGTTTTCTTCCCGATCCATCTACATACAGGCGCATTGCACCGACAGATCTGCAAAATGGCGTGATGTTGCGGGGAACAGTGCATGATCCGACGGCACGATACATGGGAGGTGTGGCGGGTCATGCTGGATTATTCTCAACCATCGACGATCTGGCGCGGTATTGCCGCATGCTCGTGAACGGGGGAGAGCTCGATGGAATTCGGGTGTTCAATAGTGACACCGTTCGACTCATGTCTTCTGTCCAGAGCCCTTCTGCTGTTGAAGAAAGGCGAGGACTTGGATGGGAGATTGATTCAGGTTATAGCAGGCCGCGCGGAAAATATTTCCCAGTCGGCTCGTACGGACATACTGGCTTTACAGGAACAAGTTTGTGGATCGACCCGTTCTCAAAAACATTTTGGATTTTCTTGAGCAGCCGGCTGCACCCCAATGGGCGTGGAAATATTCACCCGCTACAAGCGGAACTGGCCAACCTCGCTGCCCTGGCTATTAAGGGATTTGACTTTACCAATGTGCAGGGCGCACTCACACCACGAGATCTCAGCACGACAAAACCAGCCATCGACAAGAAGGAGGTATTAAACGGAATTGATGTGTTGACTAAAGAAAACTTTGCATCACTGCACGGATTGAAGATTGGCCTGATTACAAATCATACAGGCCGTAGCAGCGATGGGTCAACAACAATCGACCTATTACACAAGGCGGCCAATGTCGATTTAGTAGTCTTGTTTAGCCCGGAACATGGAATTCGAGGAACGATCGATGCCTACGTAGACGATGGTGTTGATGAAATAACCAGGCTCCCGATTTACTCTTTGTATGGGAAACGCCGCAGGCCGCTACCTGAACAGCTTGAAGGGCTGGATGCACTGGTGTTTGATATTCAGGATATTGGCTGTCGATTCTATACGTATATTTCCACAATGGGAAATTGCATGGAAGTTGCAGCCAAATCTGGTGTCACGTTCATCGTGCTTGATCGAGTAAACCCTATCACAGGTTCAATGGTTGCAGGACCTGTGCTTGATGGCGCAACGGGCTTTACCGGGTGGCACGAGATACCTGTTCGCCATGGCATGACAGTTGGTGAACTCGCCCGATTGTTTAACTCAGAAAAAAATATGGGTGTTCATCTCGATGTGGTTGAACTCAGCGGTTGGAAGCGTAACATGTGGCTCGATGAGACAACTATTCCCTGGATTAATACCTCACCAAATATGCGTAGCCTCACGCAAGCCACGCTATACCCGGGCGTTGGATTACTGGAGACAACAAACCTTTCTGTTGGCCGTGGAACAGACACTCCGTTTGAACTATTTGGCGCACCATACATAGACGGGAAATTACTCGCCAAACGAATGAACTCTTTTGGAATTCGTGGGGTTCGGTTCGATCCGATCGAGTTTACCCCAGATACGAGTAAATTCAGGAATCAAAAATGCGAGGGAGTACGTATCATGCTCACAAATCGCAACTCTTGTGATGTGATCAACATTGGTATTGCCGGAGCACTGGCATTGAATGACATGTACCGTGACAAATTTGGACTTGACCGATTCAGAGGATTGTTGAAACACGATGCGACCATGGATGCGATTCGCATGGGTCTGCCTCTCAATGAGATTCGCAAATTTTGGGCGTCTGGCCTCAGCAGGTACACCAGTCGGCGGCAACAGTATCAGATCTACGAATAGTCGGAAAGAATGAGTACATTGTGTGAGAACTGCATACGTTGATTGTTATGCGGTTAAGGGGGGGGGAGCAGTACCTCCTTCCTTCATGTATCTGCGCGAGAACAACAAGTCAGCCATAAGCTTATCAGGAATATTATTTTACAGTTTCAGGGTTATAGGAATGATATTCAAAACATTATAAACCTTTCAACGAGGGCACTTTCTATGATGAAAAATTTAATATTCTTTTGTCTTTTATTTGTCGTTATCTCCATTTCTCCTCATTCAATGGCTGAGCAACAACTTCCTTCCGATAACGAACTTATGGTCGGTTACTATGGTCGACCTGGATCGGCAGCGCTGGGTGTCCTTGGTAAATATTCGATTGAAGAGCTCATGCCAAAGATCAAAGCAAAAGCTGATGAATACGCACAAATTACAGGGAATAAGAACATAACTCCTGCATTTCATATAATTTATGGCATGGCGAGCAATATGCCCGGTAAAGATAAAAATTATATCCTCACCCTCTCGAATGATAAGCTGATGCAGTACATAAACGCAGCACAAGGTGAAGGGTTTGCAGTTATTATAGACTTGCAACTGGGCGCCCTCACTCCAGTAGAAGCTGTCAAACCTGTTCTTTCATATCTTAAATATGACAATGTGCATCTGGCTATTGATCCTGAATTTGAGGTTAATGGACTGGATGTTTCCCCAGGCAAGGTGATCGGGCACATTACAGGAGATGAGATCAATCAAGTACAATCTGCCATGACTGACTTTATGAAAGTAAACAATATTGATGAGAGCAAAATATTAATCGTCCATATGTTCAGAAAATCCATGGTCCAAGATAAAGAGGCAGTCAAAAAATATGACAAAATTGACTTAATAATGAATTTGGATGGCCACGGATCTCCAAAGTTAAAAGTGGATATTTATAACGGCTTATATTCAGAAAATATTTCAGATAAAGTTGCAGGGGGTTTTAAACTTTTCTTCCTTGAAGACAAACCTTCCATGATGACCCCAAAGCAAGTTATGGGAATAGATCCAGTTGAGGATACTAAAAT
>WTAT01000421.1 GCA_013139415.1 Desulforhopalus sp. | reverse complement strand
TTTTTTTTGTTGACAAATTAAATTAAGTAAGGCTAAATAAATCCTCAACAAACAATCGAAAGCTACACAATGGCGTGTGGCTTATTCGTCAGCTAGACAAAGGTGTCTGTTTCTCCTCATGGGGACAGATGCTTTTTTTTTGCCCGCAAGGAAGTCAGCAGGGGCATTTCCTGTTCGCCAAGAGATTAACGATTTTCGATTAACGATTTTCGATTAACGATTTTCGAGATTAACGATTTTCATAAGGAGATGCGGTATGCGTTTAGAAAAAATCAATGATGTTTTAGGAACAGCTAACAGAGGAAATCCTGCTGAGTCTGGTTTGTGTACACTGTGTCGTGCAGACTGTCCTGGTAAGTGTGAAACATGGACATCCAGTCTAGTTGGACGGAAACTTCTCTATCCCCGCGATTTTGGTCTGGTTACAGCAGGTGCTAATAAAACAACACATGTTGGTGTGTCGTACAATTCTCTGCGGATTCAAGGTTATGCATATGGTTCTGTCGGCTTGGGTGAAGATTTGACCAGCAATGCAGATGACTGTATTTTCCCGAATGTTGATTTGACGACGGAATTTGGTGCTGAAATTAAGACCAAATGCCGACTTCCACTTATGACTGGTGCTCTTGGATCAACCTTTATCGCAGCAAAATACTGGGACTCGTTTGCTGCAGGATGTGCACTTACCGGAATCCCGATTGTAGTTGGAGAAAATGTTGTTGGAGTTGATAAGGAATCGACTTTGAGTAGTGGTAAAATACTAAACGCTCCAGAGCTGGATCGACGAATAGACACGTATCTGCGATATTATGATGGCTATGGTGCAATTATTGTCCAGTTAAATGTCGAAGATACACGCAATGGAGTCGCAGAGTACGTTGCCGAGAAATACGGGGATAAATGTATTATCGAGCTGAAGTGGGGGCAGGGGGCGAAAAATATTGGTGGCGAGATTCAGGTGACAAGCCTTGATTACGCCATTTTCCTCAAAGAGCGTGGATATGTCGTCGATCCTAACCCTGCTTTACCCGAGGTGCGGGAGGCCTTTGAAAAAGGATCCATAAAATCATTTGCCAGACATAGTCGACTTGGTGGAACCCACCTAAGTTCCGTTGAGCTGGTCCGCGAAGATTTCATGAAGTCTGTTGAGTATCTCAGGAGTCTTGGGTTTCGCCGCATCTCCTTGAAAACAGGTTCTTATGGCATGGAAGAGCTGGCGATGGCTATTAAATTCGCCTCTGATGCCCACCTCGATCTTCTGACCATTGACGGGGCTGGAGGTGGTACAGGTATGAGTCCCTGGAATATGATGCAGAGCTGGGGAGTGCCGTCTATCAACCTCCATGCAAAAGCTTATGAATACGCAAAAATATTAGAGACCAATGGTAAAAATGTCGTCGATCTTTCCTTTGCCGGGGGCTTTGCCTTGGAGGACTCCATTTTCAAAGGATTAGCTCTTGGTGCTCCCTATGCAAAACTGATCTGTATGGGCCGAGGGATAATGATCCCAGGATTCTTGGGAGCGAATGTTGAGGGAGTCCTTAATCCTGAAAGGAGAAGTCAGCTTAACGGCAACTGGGAAACCCTTCCCAAATCTATCCAGGCTCTTGGCAATACACCGGAAGAGATATTTGCCTCATATTATGATGTCCAGAAAAAAGTAGGAAAGGATGAAATGAGCAAAATTCCTTATGGTGCGATTGCCATGTACACGATGGCTGACAAACTTGCCTGCGGTATACAGCAGCTGCTGGCTGGGGCACGCAAATTCAATATAAGCCAGATAACCCGTAATGAAATTTTTGCAGCCAACAGAGAGACTGCTAAGGAAACGGGAGTTACCTATATCACTGACGCAAATAATGAGATTGCCAAGGAAATTCTTATGGCGTAATCTGTTTGTTGCAAACGGTACGTGAAAAACACGAACCATGACAATCTTGCAGCGCGGCAGGACGAACGTTCTGTCACGCTGCATTCATTCCCTTACACACAGCAGGATACCAAGGACAAATCGACTGTGGACCCAAGGTAGTCTCAGCTTTTGGAATTCAATGCTACACTTTGAATTTTAACCAGAGGATTTCTGCTGTGCTGTCCGCTGTGTTCCGCCATTTCCCAGGGGTATCTTTTGGCAGGTAAATAGTATCTCCCGGGTTTACTTCATAAGCCTTATTATTAACTGTCATTTCAAGACGACCTGCCATAAGGTAGCCCATCTCCTTTCCTTTATGGGTAAAAAAGTGGTTGGACAATTTCTTACCTGGCCTCATCCTGATGAGGGTTGCTTCCACCGGCCCGTCTATATCTGGGGGCAGGAGCAATTCAGCATCGGCATATTCCTTGGGAATCCTCTCCAGGGTGGTAGCTGATCTTTGCTCTGCTGAATAGACATGGATATCTGTGTTCTCCCCTTGATCTTTCAAAAATGTTGCTGCCTCGACTGAGAGGCTTTCTGCAATACGGAACAGGGCCGGCAGTGACGGGTAAATGAGGTTTTTTTCAACCTGGGAGATGGTGCTGGGGGTAACGCCGGTAAGAGCAGCCAGGTGTTTTTGCGAGAAGCCCCTCATTAGCCGGATTCTCTTTATTTGTGCCCCTATATCGAATTTTCCTTTAATCTTTCGCTGGCTTTCAAAAACAATATCAGATGCCTCACAGAGGTAGCCGTGATGTTCATTGATAAATTTTGAATTACGTTTTTCCGCTTTGAGAATCTTCAAGGTGGACTTTCCCCGATGTACCGAGAGGTCGATGGCCACCTGGGCAATCTTGTTGATGTTTGCCTTAAGTTTGTTGGAGTGTGCTTTCTTTTCGATAAGCCAGTAGGCAATTGTGTCCAGTTCATACAAACGTGGACAGGTCCTGGCATAAAAATCGATGACCTGTTCTTCCCCGCCCCAGAGAGCCTGCATTCCCGTCAGGCTATCCATGATGAAATGTACATCTCCAGACAGGTTGCTATGCAGGCCATATATAGCCTCGCCAACACCGGTTGGATTTGTTGGGTCGTTTACTTTGATAACCTGGTAGGGCCAGAGTGCACCGTCTTTTTCGTAAAACTTATTAAAAACCTCTGATCTGTCTCCCTTGCCATTGGTAAAACAGTCAAGGATAGTCAGGTTCTGGCTTTTGGCAAGAGTGCCAAGGAAAGAGACAACATTCTTGGGAGAACGATCAAAGGTAACGTAAATCAGGGGTTTTTTAAGGGTCAGCGATTCTTTAATAAAACTGAGACAGAATGCAGCGGAAAAACTCCCGGCATCCTCATACCAGATGACATTGTCACCTATAAAAAGATCTCCGAGGAGTCTGTCCAGTTCGGAGATGCCCGATGAAACACGTTTTTTTTTCAGACCATTAGTCGTTGTTTTATTCAATGAGGAAGACTGTAGTTGTTCCGCTACTCGTTTTTCAGGGAACCGGAAGGGTTATTGTAAGATCTGCAACATAATCAATTTTGAGCGATAAAGTCCTTTTCAAGGTAGCAAATGGACGACGCTTTTACAATCTGTTTCCTCTGAAGAGGTGCCGTGTCAAATCTCCTGGATAACAATAATTATAAGAGAAATATCTGTCTGTGAAAAGGAATGATTGGTTAAAACTGTATTCGTAGAAACCTGGCTTGTTTTCAACCGTGTTTCGGGGGAAATCAATACGATTTTCATACTGAAGTTTTACTGGAATGTCATTCTGGTATCACGCAATCAAGCGGTATCAACAATTTTTTGTAACATCAGTGGCAACAAAATAAAATATTATTTAGTGCCTTACCCCTCAAGGGGGCACTAAACTGAGTACTCCAGATTTCCTGTCACTCTTTTTAGTACCCCCTTGAGGGGTGTTCAGTTCAATACCCCCTCGGAGTCTATCGCTTACCTGTGGGGTGTTAGTATCCTTTCGGGCCAAAAAACAGGGGGTCTTCTTCCACCGGTTTTGTCGGTTTTTCTTCCGCTGCCGGCTGTGCCGTTGCGGGGGGTGTTTGAACCTGGGCTGGGGCCTTGGAAGTTTTCTTCTTTTGTGAACCGGAATGGGATTGTTGGACAAATTTGGCCGGCAGTTCGGTATGTCTGATCATAATGCTGCGTGGGATTTTAATTTTATTGCCTAAAAATATGTGGTTGGGCTTAATGGTGGGATTACATTTTACCAGGGCCACCCAGTTTTTCTGTTTCCCAGTATACCATTTGGCGATGACGGAAAGGTTTTCGTTGGGTACGCTCACTGTATGGATGTAATAGCCGGCAGGATAGATCTCATCGCCAGCTTGATACTGACTGTTGGGATAGTCCTCTACCTGTTGTTTATTTGTCGTCGCCGGTTCCGATGCCATATCCTTAAAAGGGTTGCCCTGAAGCACACAGCCTGCACAGGCAAGAGCTGTTATCAGGCAGAGAAAATAGACAAGATGTATGCGCGGTGATGACCTCATTCTTCCGAGCCTCCTTGTAATTGTTTAAGATAATTTTGTGCTGCCCGGTTGTTGGGATTTACTGACAAGGATTTCTTGAGGTTGGCAAGGCTTTGTTCTTTTTTATCCTGTTGTTTACTCTGGGCCAGAGCAAGATTGAAAAGCGCTTCATCGAGATAATCCGGGTTAAGCGCTACGGTTCGGGTGTACATTTCTACTGCTCCAGCATAATTTTTTGATACGGCATATAGAAAACCCAGGTTAAAAAAAATGTCCGGAAATTGTGGGTTTAATTTAATGCCTTTTTGGTAACTTGCTATTGCAGCAGCATAATCTTTTTGCCCTGTGAGGGCCATGCCCAGCTGGAAATGAGCGCGAACACTTCGTGGATCAAGCTGGGTAGCCTTTTTTAAAAGTGTAATAGCCTGTTGTGGATTGCTTTTACGCAGGTTATCAGCGAGCCCAAGCACGGCTTCGGCATAGGGTAAGTCAATTTTATCGCGAATCTCCGGATTGCTGGTCTGAAGTTCGGCAAAGGAGTTGATCGCTTCCTGGAATTGTCTGCTAATGAGGGCGTACATACCTTTCTGGTACAACTCATCCACCGATGTTTCAGCCGGAGATCTAACCGAAGGTGCAGAAGTACGTGCAGGAGTTTTTGCAGGTGGAGCGACAGCCTGATCGATTATTTTCTCGAATGCAGTGGCCTTCGTTATCCTGGGAGTTGTTAGCTTAGGGTCTTGGTGCTGTAAAAGAGTCAGGAGAGTGACAACCAAAATAATTACTGCGGCAAGCACGACCAATAAAGGTTTTTTGGCTTTGCTGCTCCTGGTTCGGTCGGGAGCAACCTGAAGGGTCTTCTTTTGTTCCGCTGGTTGGTTCATCAAGGGTTCCGTGGTTTGTGATAGCTTTTATCACTGCTGTCTTACAAATATGCCGTAATTATACACCTTAATCATCAGAAAAATAAAATTTTCCATGTTCTGCAAATCTTTTTCTCAAATCATTTGAAGAAAGTGTTTTTCGTTTCGAAAGAAGAAACCTTACAACCTCTATCTGAGAAAGGTTGAAAAAAGTGGATATCAAGGTGATTTTGAGGAAATCCATTCAAGAGGTGTCCAACAAAAAAAGCACTCCCCAGGTTTCATACTCCATACGATAGGTAGGAACGGATTCATTCCACCTTTCATCTCTATGGCATTTGGGGGATGAATAGGTCTGTTTTCTGAAGAGCCAGATATCTAGGCGTTTCAAGGGTAGGGTTTTGCTTAATATGTGTTTGCATTGCCTGGATAAAACGTATAGGCCATTTTTTTTGAATAATGTTTTTGACAAAGGTGGGTATCCATCCACCGAGATCTCCTGAAAAAGTGAATTCCACCTGGGTCCTGTTTAGGGAAAGGGGAATTATGACAACTTCTAAAACTTTAACATTAGCCAGCAGGTGGTCTTGGTCAGCAAGGTGTTTGTTGGTAGAATTTTTGGCTGTAAACAGGATGCGGTCATTTTGATACTCCACAGTGCCCATGAGAAGAAATTCACGATCATAGAATGGCCACGGAGTCGTGTAGTACTCACTATATTCAAAACGATTGGTCGAAAGTTCATTGTGAATAGTTGTGGATTTAAGCTTGGGTGCCCAGTTATTTTTATGCTCAGCGTCCACAAGTGCCATTACAATTTTTTGGTAAGGATTATTCAGTTCGGCAATGGCTTTAAACGGCAGCAGATCATTCGATTCTTCCAGGGAACGAAACAGGACAACCCCTTCAATCGTGTCAATTTGTTCCCAATTGTTTGTGCTATTAAGCCCCATTAAAGGAGTACTCGAGAGAAGAAGTACGCAGAGCCCCATTAATAACATTCTTTCGAGATAGTGTTTGAGTTTCATAAGAGTCAGATAAGTTGCTTTGAGCAGGCAATACGGTAAAGCCCATGTGCTGAAATATCAGGCTGGGCTGGCTTTCTTCATTGACGTTAGCATAAATGCAATGTACACATTATTTCTGTGTTAGAAAATACTATTTTATCGGCCAGTTAAAACACGTGCCGTGTGCGCTGGAATCTTTTCTGCCTGAAGAAACCAGGAAAATAACAGCTTATTTGACCTGGATCGTTCCTCCGCGCTGGTTGTTTCTGAAGGCCCCTTGAAAAATTGCTTTTTCTTCCAGTCTCTACGTTATGGCTAAAATTTTTCGCATGCCTCGATCTCGAACAAAATTCCTGATTTTCGGACGGAAACTAATCTATTTCCTGAATTCTTTACCGAGACTCCCTGATAATTCTGTCAGGGTAAAATGTAAATATTGATCTGGAACTGCGATGAACATTGAAAGTTTTATTCCCTTTGTCTTGGCAACAATATTGATCCTGATCATACCGGGGCCGACAATTATTCTAGTAATAAGTCAAGCGGTGGTTCATGGACGTAAATCAGTAGTACCTCTTGTGGTCGGTGTGCTGCTGGGAGATTTCACGGCAATGACCTTCTCTCTGTTAGGACTCGGTGCGATATTATCTGCGTCAGCGTTCCTGTTCTCTGTTTTTAAGTGGATTGGAGCGCTTTATCTGCTCTATCTTGGTGTTCAATTGTGGAAATCGAAACCGAAGAAACATTCTGCCCAGGACAGTGTGAAAAAGAATTCTGCAAGATCGCTTCTGCTAAGTTCATTTATAGTTACGGCTCTTAATCCCAAGAGTATCGCCTTTTTTGTCGCGTTCCTCCCACAGTTCATCCATCCTCTGAAACCAGTACTTCCCCAATTAACCCTGCTTGGTGGAACTTTTTTATTTTTAGCGGTTCTCAACGCTGCTCTGTATGCTATATTTGCCGGTCAATTAAGCGAACAGATTAGAAAAGAAAGAGTCCGTAAATGGTTCAATCGATGCGGTGGTGGTGCATTAATTGGTGCAGGTATTATTATTATTACTGCTGGTTTGCAACGGTCTTCATAGTTTTTTAAAGAAAATCGACATTTCAAATGTCTATAAAATAGGGGAAATGACTATGTCGCAAGCACCTACCCGGGTTGAAGCCTTTGATCTGCTGAAAAAGTATAACTCTACAGAGAGCCTTATCAAGCACGCCCTGGCAGTAGAAGGGGTTATGAGGTTTTGCGCAAGGAAACGAAAAGCAGACGAGGAAAAGTGGGGAATAATTGGCTTGATTCATGATTTGGATTACGAACAGTTCCCTGATCAGCACTGCAAAAAATCTGAAGCTATTTTGAGGGAACACGACTGGCCGGAAGAATATATACGAGCGGTAGTGAGTCATGGCTGGGGAATCTGTACCGACGTTGAACCTCAAAGTGAAATGGAGAAAGTACTTTTTGCCATTGATGAACTGACCGGTCTTGTTACAACGACTGCACTGGTACGTCCATCGAAAAGTGTTTTGGACCTGAAACCTAAATCCGTGAAGAAAAAGTGGAAGGATAAGCGATTTGCCGGAGGTGTGGATCGGTCGATCATTGAGAGGGGAGCAGAAATGCTCGGGGTTCAAGTGTCGGATCTAATCCTTGATACGATCATGGGCATGCAGGAAGTGGCAGAACAAATCGGCCTGAAGGGTAACGTAACTGAATAGATTTTTTACCACAACATATAGACATAATGGATGATTTAATTTGTTATTGCTTCAAGTATACTGAGTCTGATATTGAAGCTGATATCCTAACCCCGGTAAACGGGAAAATAAGCCAGGATTCTTTTCAATACCCCCCTGAGGGGTGCTCTTTTTAGTACCCCCTTGAGGGGTAAGGCACTAAACAGCTTATTGACCATTTTCATTTTTTAAACGAAGGCGGAGCTCTTTTTCCAGTTGCTGACAAACAAGTGTCATGGCTTTGGTTTCTCGGATGGGACCAGAATTGTTCCAGCCGATCATCAATGCTGATTTTTTTTTCTGTCGGAACTGTGCCACTGAGTCAACCAGGGTTTTCCACCCGAACAATTTCTGCAGCACGTGTCGTTCCTCGGAACTGAGATCCCTGTCCGTGTCAATCTCAGTGTTGTTGTCTATTGGAATAAGCATATTTTTCTGTCCTTCCGTTGGCTTAAATCTGTTAATCTACCATCAAGTGATCAGGCTCCTTCCCTGCTTCGGTAGCCTCAAAAACCTCTACCAATCTACCTGTTTTGCGGTCATATATATATCAATAAATAGGTATTTCAGGTTTTCAAACAATTTTCACAATCACGAGAGTGATGTCATCTTCTGTTTTCATGCCCCTGGTAAAATCAGCATGCTCCTGGAAAATAGTGGTTAGGATAGTCTCTGCACTTTGCGACGCATTTCGACGGATGGTATCTTTGAAACGCTCCTTACCAAACATCTCACCAGTCTTGCTGCTTCCCTCCCATATTCCATCAGTGCCCAAAACGATCAGTTGGTTCGCTCTTAAACCGTCTCGATGTTGTCGTTGGTAGACATAGTCCTTATCCACCCCTAATGCCAGGCCAGGTCCCTTGAGTTCCTCAAATTGGTCGAGTTCCGGATCATACAGTAGTGCCGGATCATGGCCGGCGCGAATCCAATCTCAGAACTCTTGACTTACGGGAAGTTTCAGTGACACCAAAGTCTCAATTTTACCCCGAAAACCCAAGAATCTCATAAGTCAGTTGCAGGTCGGTTCCCGGATAAATTATTTCCGATTCATTCAGTTTTTCAAAAAGCTCTTGAAGTGATTTATTAACTGCCGGCCGGGAACCGGCATGAACTTTTACCCGTAGTTGTTTGTTCACAGTATCTGGGATAATATCAGCTTCGCTGACAAATAAGTCCTGAAGCAATTGTCTGGCTTCAGGGGTATCAACTGTCGGCCCCAATAGCATACCGGCCATTGCAGTCTCGGCTCTATATGCAATCATCTTCACTGTATCCAGCAAGTGCTTCCGTCCCGGCGCCAATTGTTGGAATTTATCATCTTCCTTAAGATTTTCCCAGGGAATGCGGTGAGGTGTTTTTTTATCTCAGCCTTTAGTTTGTCTAATTCATTTTCAAAATGCTGGATTTCTTCCAGTAGGTTGGCTTTTTTTGCACCCAGTCCCGGTATCTCTTTGTATCTTCCTCAACTTTCGGATGAATAGTCATCTCAGCAAAACGAGCCTGCCGATATTTGAGTTTGCTCTGTATTGAATTTCTCTGCTTTGTCAGTTCTCGCCAAGTTGGATTGATCACTTCCTGCCGGGCAGGCAAATCCTCAGTTCCATATTCTGCGAGTAAGTCGATGGCAAAATGATGCATCATGTATCCAAAAAAGTTTTCCTGACACCATCGGCTGAACATGCGAGCTGCAAGTTCCTTATCTGGCAGGGCATAAGCCGTGCTGATGAGGCTGGTTTGGTGGCAGGAAGTTGTTAACTTCCTAACCTCTCGAACCCAGAGAGCATCCTTTCCTGTACCGATCAGACTGCCCATTTCAGCAAGATGCAGAGTAACGGTTTCGCCTCGTGGCATGACTACCTCTTGTTCAACAAACCATTCCTCCGGCCACTCTTTATCAGGATACTTATGATACGTAATGCAACTGATCCGGTGTTCTTTCCACATCTGTTTAAAAAACGCAGGACTGTATCCCTCTCGGTCAAAGACAAGGATTAATCTGCTAAGAGAGGGGGGGGCCGTGAGGTCTTCCCGACTTGGCTGATCCGGAACATCCTGCAAAAGTTTTGGAACAATATCATTCCGTAAAGTTTGGAGCATGCCGGGGTCAATGGTTTTTTCTAAAACAAAATATGGATTGCCTGTGGCGTCATTAACCCAGTAACAAGAGGATATGTAAAGTACGATAGTAACCGGCAACCTCCCCAAGCAT
This sequence comes from Desulforhopalus sp., assembly GCA_013139415.1. Taxonomy (GTDB): domain Bacteria; phylum Desulfobacterota; class Desulfobulbia; order Desulfobulbales; family Desulfocapsaceae; genus Desulforhopalus_A. Next base: position 9,725 of record WTAT01000421.1, on the reverse strand, counting down.
CAATTCAGCACCATGAAGAAGGCCATTTTCCAAAAGGGCCGGTAAAGCGCACAGAACCCCGCCTTTAGGCACATCCAGGCAAGATTCAAAACGGGTAATAGCCCCATCCCCAAAGCCAAAGACGGCGTCAACTCGTTCATCTATTCTGGTACAGGCTGTCCCTAGACCTTCGGCCGCTTTTGCATCTTCTGTATTTCTGAATGATTTAGTTGTGGCTTTAGTGTTGTTTTGTTGGGTTTCCTTCAGGCGGCCATCGTTTATAGCCTTACGAAGTGTGTCATACTTAATATTTAAATGGGGTATCCACTTAGCTTATTTAAAAGCCATGGCTGCCTTAACAGCTTTTTGCCAGCCCTCGTAGAGCTTATCGGCTTCAGCAGTCTCCATTTTGGGACCGAATTCACGATCAATACCGAAGTTCTTGATGATGTCGTTTTTGTCAGCCCAGAAACCTACTGCGAGACCGGCGAGATAGGCAGCACCAAGAGCGGTGGTTTCAATGCAGAGGGGGCGCTCAACAGGGGTACCCAGCAGATCAGCCTGAATTTGGAGCATCAGGTCGTTTGCTACTGCGCCGCCGTCAACGCGGAGTTTTTCCAGTTTGATGCCGGAGTCTGATTCCATGGCCGAAAGAACATCCCTGGTCTGGTAGCAGAGGGACTCAAGGGTGGCACGGATAAACTGTTCCTTGCTGGTACCACGAGTTAGGCCAAAGACTGCGCCTCGCACTTCAGAATCCCAATAGGGTGCGCCCAGGCCGACAAATGCCGGAACAAAGTAAACCCCGTCAGTTCCCTGTACCCGGCTAGCGTACAGTTCGCTATCTTTGGCATCACGAAACATCCTGAGACCGTCCCGGAGCCACTGGATGGCAGAACCTGCAACGAAGATGGAACCCTCAAGGGCATATTCAACTTTGCCGTCAACACCCCAGGCAATGGTGGTCAGTAAACCGTTTTTGGATGGTACAGCTTTCTCCCCGGTGTTCATCAGCATAAAACAACCGGTGCCGTAGGTGTTCTTGGCCATACCTACTTCAAAGCAAGCCTGCCCGAAGAGAGCTGCCTGCTGGTCGCCCGCCATTCCTGAGATAGGGATCTCCAGACCTTGAAAAGCATCCTTGTCTGTAGTTCCATAGACCTCAGAAGAGGGGCGTACTTCAGGCAACATAGACGCAGGTACTGATAATTGTTCAAGAAGCTCTTCGTCCCATTTGAGTTCGTGAATGTTGTAAAGGAGAGTTCGGGATGCGTTGGTATAGTCGGTGACATGAACCTTGCCGCCGGTAAGTTTCCAGACCAACCAGCTATCAATGGTCCCAAAGAGCAGGTCGCCATTCATTGCTTTTACACGGGCGCCCTCGACATTGTCCAGTATCCATTTTACCTTGGTGCCTGCAAAATAAGCGTCGATGAGCAGTCCGGTTTTCTCCCTTACCATGGGGTCCAGACCCTTATTTTTAAGCTCATCACAGATGTCGCTGGTCTGACGTGACTGCCAGACGATGGCGTTATAAACGGGTACACCAGTCCTCTTGTCCCAGACTACAGCTGTTTCGCGCTGATTGGTAATACCGATGGTGGCAATTTCCGAACTGCGAATATCCTGATGAGCCAAAGCTTCGGCGACTACCGATTGGACAGATGTCCAGATTTCCATGGCGTCGTGTTCAACCCAGCCGGGCTTAGGAAAATATTGAGTAAATTCTTTCTGAGTTACATTAACGATAGCGCCTTGCTTGTTGAATATTATTGCACGCGAGCTTGTGGTTCCTTGATCAATTGCCAGTACGTATTGCTTGCCCATTGTAATTCCTCCTTTGAGCTGTCTTCCATTTTAGAGATAAGCTCTGAACGTTTCATGTATCCCTTCTACTTTTTTTCGACTGTGAATAGACAATGACATATTACGAACATTGCGGCAAGATATAATTTCGTATATGAACTAGAAATGAAAAAACGAAACAAACACAGAGGCTTACACTGGGTGTCGCTTTTGCTTTGGATGTTTTATTCGTGTGTTTCCACAGAAACTGTCGTTTGATACCCATTAATACGAGATGAATAGACGATATATTTTCGATTTAAAACCCACTAGTGAAAAACGAACTGCCATTCAAACATTCTGTGTTCCAAAATACAGATTCCACTTGTTTCATAAGCAAATAACTGCTAAAACGAAAACAGAAGAACAACATGTTTGCACCAAGCACCCGCTTATTGACCTATCCAGTCAGAGCATTGGTGTGGAAATGTATTTTTATCGCAGGCGACCGACCTGTGTTTTCGAATTCGAATATCGAGGCAAAAACTTTTGGGTAATTCAACGAACCATACAGAAAACAGACCACCCAGCTTCAACTTGGACAGTCTTTCAGGAAGACAACGAGAAATCATTACCATGGTAAACGAAAAGGGGTTTGCGACTATTGACTCTCTGGCGAGTCTTTTTAATGTCACGCCCCAGACCATTCGGCGAGATATTAACCACCTGTGTGATCACAAGCTCCTTCAGCGCTATCATGGAGGCGCAAGCAGATCATCCAGCGTTCAAAACGTTGACTACACCACTCGTAAGAACATCATGAGTGAAGAGAAAAAACGTATTGCAGAAATGGTGGCCGAAAAGATACCTGACCATGCATCTTTGTTTATAAACCTGGGTACTACAACTGAAGAGGTGGCCACGTCCCTTGCGGGACATAAAAATCTGCAGGTGATCACAAATAATCTCAATGTAGCTGTTAGCATGAGTGATAATAAGGATTGTCAAGTCATCGTTGCCGGCGGGATGGTAAGGAAGAGAGACAAGGGGATCACTGGAGAAGCCACCGTGGAGTTTGTGCGCCAGTTTAAAGTTGACATTGGTATTATTGGCGCATCGGGCATAGACGAAGATGGAACCCTGCTCGACTACGATTACCATGAAGTCCGGGTGACACGGGAGATAATAAAGAATTCCCGTCACATCTTTCTCGTTACAGACCATACTAAGTTCACCCGGAATGCCATGGTGCGAATTGCTGATCTATCGAAAATTGATGCGATTTTCACTGACAAGACGCCCCCTGTCGCCTTTCGGGATTTACTGAAAACAAAAGATGTGTCTCTCTATGTATCTGAAAACAAGGAAGAATACCTGTAGCGAAACCTGCCTGCGAGAACACAGTTCCTAACCCCGGTAAACGGGAAAATAAGCCAGGATTCTTTTCAATACCCCCTCAAGGGGGTATTGAACTTAATGACAGGATTTAGGAGTAAAGCATTAACCTCATCAGTGTATGATTACCAGTAAATATACACAGAGAAGGTTAAGAGGGAGTGAAAAATAATGGAAGGGGGACTTTACCTCCCGCCTTCGCGGGAGGGACATCTCATGTATAGAGCGTCACTCCCGCGAAGGCGGGAGTCCAGGGTAGATCCAGCTGAGTTTGATTAAGGGGCACTTTGTCAAATCAATCTTGCCAGAGTTTCATGGTAGCCTCCACATCCAATGCTTCAGCAAGGATAGAGATTGGATTCTCCACCTCTCTCGTAGTTGACATCTCAATTTGCCACTTACATGTTTCGCAATCGGTAGCTACAAAATCTACATTCGAGTGATTTATCTGATCAAAGAGTGGCTGGCCAACGCCCTGTGAAGTTTTGTAGTTTTCCTTTTTAAATCCGTATGTGCCGGCAATACCACAACATAGCGATTCGAGCTGAACTAAATCCACACCCGGGATCATTCGTAGCAGAGAGGTTGAATAGATAGACCAACCCAACTTTTCCATGTGACATGGTGTGTGATAAGCTATGCGTTTCTTGTAATCCTTCTTGAAAACGAGTTTAAGTTTTCCTGAATCGATTAAACGGAACAGGAAGCGGGTAGCCAGCTCGGATTCGTCCCTGATTTCTTTATTTTCTATCCCCAGCAAATGCGGATACTCATCGCGAATGGTGAATATACATGTTGAGGATGTGGATATGACCGGCATATTTCTGTCTACGATAGATTGCTTAAACGCTTTAACGTTGCTGCGTGCCTGTTTTGTGGCTTGTTTGATAAGGCCATTTGAGATTAAAGCCACACCACAGCATTTTTCCTTTTCAAGAAGATGGACGCCATAATCGGCAGCATTCATAATCTTAATCAGATCTTTGCCAAGTTGGGGGAAGTTGTAATTTACATAACAACCATGGAAGTAGCTCACATGTTTCTTGAAATCGTTCTGCTTGGTTGCGGCATGTTTACGATACCAGGTTTCGAATTTCTGCCCCGAATATTTAGGGAATATACGGTGATGATCTATTTTTAGTACGACGTCCATTATGCGTCGTACAGGCTTCATTGCTACCGCGGTATTAACAACTGGCGCAAATGTGCTGGCCATGGTGCCCACAACGTCGGTATTAGCTAAGATAATATCCCTGAGTTTTGGCTTTTTCTTGCAGTACTTGATGTGGGCTGCCTGTATTATATCCCCAATTTTTACTCCTGACGGACATGCTACCTCGCATCGTTTACAATTAAGGCATAACTTCAATGACTCATCGTAAAAGCCAGGATCCTTCAGTCGCATTCGTTCTCCGTCGGGACCTGATTGTTTAGGACCAGGGTAATCAGGATTTACTTCTAACACGGGACAATAAACGGTACAGAGCGTGCATTTGACACACTGTTCAAAATTGTTGTCGCTTATATTAAATGGTTCAAATGTTTCCTTCTTCATGATCCTGTTATTTTAAAATTGATAAACTCGTAAAAAGCCTATTCGAAGTTCTCGGATGGCTATGTAAAAAGTTTGATATAAGAGGCGTAGTGTTTTAACCGGTGATTCAACCATACATACGGTATGTTGAATTGCCGGTTTAAACCTACAACGAAGTAGATCGGACTTTTTACGACGCCATCAAAATTTGTTCAGCTACATGGAGCGAAGTGAGTAAGCTAATGCCGGCTCCGCTACCTTCTTTGAGGGGATTAGCCCCTCCAAGTACTGAACCTGCTACATATAAATTCTCTATCGGCTCACCGCTCATCAATGCACGGAAATGTTTGTCAGTTTTCACACCATAACGCATAAATGGCTGATCATTAAAAATCTTCTCGTCGAACCACTGTGCACGATCACTGTCCCCATCTATATCTAAGCCGAAAATAGGATCGTATAGTTTGTCGGGAGTTGCCACAATTCCTTTGCTGTAAAAGCTTCCACTGGCCAAAACAAATTGCTCAGCTTCGAGTTTGATATCTCCATGGTTGTACGTCTTAATATCGAGTAGGCGCTTATTTCCAAAAGTACCTTCTTCAACATTATCACCCAGGAAATATGTTCCGCCTAATTCCTGAAATCTTTGCCGAAGCAAAATTTGACTTCGGATACCCGGAACAGATGGAGGTATGGCCGGAAGCAATATGAGGGGTTTTTTTATTTTTTTCTTGAGTTCTGCTGCAACAGTTTTATTAAATAAGCCAAAAACTGCCGGCAGAATTGCCACTTCCGCATCTTCGCTGAGTTCATTTACTTTTTGAGCAAATTCGTCAATTACATTTCCCTTATCGAATTTCTTGGCAATATTTGTAGAGCGCATTTCACTAGGATTGCGGCGAATTGCTTCAAACACCTCCATTGCAATATCTTTGATTTGCACCTTTACGTCAAATCTTGTCAGGCCATCCTTGATAAACAAAGTGTGGAAATCCAGGAATCCGGTGAAGTTTAGGATTACTGCTTGTTTCCAGGGGAATGTATCTTTTTGTTCGAAACGTGTAAAATCATCTAATGTCAACCATGTGGGTTTCATGGTACCCATTGGGGTCAGTACAAAATGATTATGGTTTGCCTGACCGGAAAAGTTCAACCCGGCACGATCCAATAACTGCGGAGCCTCGTCGGCTAAGCCAGCGATATTTTCCAGCCCCACACGTTTGTATGGATGTGTCTCCGGTAATGAATTCATGGTCTCCAGCGGATTTTTTACTTCCTGTTCATCCACCTGGCTAAGCAAATCGAAAGAACCGGAAAAGAAATGGATTGCACTCTGCCCCGATGAAACAATAGCACATTTTCGTCCCTGCTCTGCCAGTTTGATTCCACATGTGAGTCCACTTAACCCACCGCCTATAATAATGTTATCAAATTTCATAATTCTTGCTTAATTGTTATATGGCTTTAATCCATAAATTCCTTCGTAAATCCAGGAGGTAAACTGAATTTCATTGATTGTTTCACCCCAGGCGATTGGGCACATTCCTTTCCATCGTTCCTGAAGGAAATTAGCCAGATCATCTTTTGCTTTGCCTGGTTCTCCAAGGGCATCGCAAAGGAGTCCTGCGGCACGGCAAGCACATAATTCTCCCTGGCAGGTTCCCATGCCTACGCGAGTACGGCGACGCAAGTCAATCAGGTTATTGACTTGCAATTCCTTAATCGCATATTTCACCTCACCTATCGACACGCCTTCACACTCGCATACCATTGAATCTTCGTTGTTGTCCCCTTTGGAAATCTTGTGCGCCAGGGAACCATGACGGTCTTGTGCTGACTTATGGGAAATGCTCGAACCTGAATAAATATTCTGCGAGGCTTTCTTCATGGAGAAGTCGTCCTTTTCCGATCCGGGCAATGGTTTGTTGGCGGTTTCACACTGTTTATCCACAGAAAGTTTCTTGCAGATTAAATCAGTAGTCCATTCAGCCATCAGACGATAAGTCATCAGCTTGCCGCCGGTAATGGTTACAAATCCTGAAAGACCGTCACGCTCCTGGTGATCCAGTAAGACGATTCCACGACTAATGCTTCGTCCGCTTGGGTCGTTGTCGGCAGCTACCAAAGGCCGTACTCCAGCATAAGCTCGTAATACACGCGTAGAAGCCAACGATGGAGCAAGCTTCACGCCCTCACGGATAAGCACATCCACATCATCTTTGGATACAAACATATTGTCAATTTGATTGTATGGGATACGTTCAGATGTAGTTCCGATTAGACAAATTATATCTCCCGGCACCAGGATGTCTGCATTAGCGGGCTTTCTGCACCGGTTAAGGACCATTTTATTTACACGATGACCAAAAATAAGTAATGAGCCTTTAGCAGGAAACATATTGACATTGACCCCGGCAAGATTAGCAATATGGTGTCCCCATATGCCCCCGGCATTCACAACTATCTTTCCATAATACTTCACTTTTTCTTTGGTTTCGTGATTGAGTAGCTCCACCCCGATAACCTTGTCTTGTTGACGTAAGATACCTGCTACTTCGTGTTGAGTTAAGAGCTCAGCGCCATGAATCCTGGCATCCAGCGCATTGGACATCGTAAGGCGGAAAGGATCCACGGAACCATCAGGTACTTTAACTGCACCAATCAAATTAGGATTGACCGAAGGTTCCATACGGTGGGCCAAGTCAGGATCGATTATTTCAGTATTGATACCCGCATTTTTGCACGCGTCCACAAATTGCGACTGATAGGCGATGTCGTCATCTGGCAAGGTAATAAATAGTCCATCGTTTTCCTCCACACAGTGGCTGGCAATACGGCGCAGAATCATATTCTCTTTGATACATTCTGACGCAGACTCATGGTCGGTTACGGCATATCGTGCACCGCTATGCAGCAAGCCATGATTCCGTCCTGTAGCCCCGGTGGCAAAATCACGACGCTCCACAAGCAAAACACTAAGCCCCCGCCTCGCACAATCTCGTGCTGTCCCTGTACCTGTGGATCCACCGCCGATGATTATCACATCGTAATCTTTGGTTTTGGTCTTGTTCATCATGAGTTTTAGTTTGTTGATTTATCTTTATTCTTCAGTTGGAGAAGATAACCTGTCAAATCGCCTTACAGCTATATTCCAATTGCTTACACAAGGAATCCAATTTCTTTTTGTGGATAGGAAGCAGTTACATCGATATTATGAGATGTGGACTCCCTGTCTGAGTTCAAGTATTTTGGGTCAGGGTGGTATTGTTTGAGGTTGTCCTCCGAGCTGACAACATACAAATCGATAAATGAAAAAGTAAAGTTTCCGATTTTGTAACTTGCAAATAAGATGACATATGATGAAGATGACATACGATGACACATTTCGAACATTTCCGCAAGATTAATTTTCGTATTCGAACATCAGGTGCTGGCATCATGCATTTTCTTATACTTACGACGAGTGACAATTTAATCGTGGATGTTTTTTCGAATTCGAATGTCGAGACAAAAACTTTTGGATAATTCAACGAACCATACAGAAGGCAGACTACACAGCTTCAATTTGGACAGCCATTCAAGAAGACAACGAGAAATCCTTACCATGGTAAACGAAAAGGGGTTAGACCAATATGGTCTAACCCCTTTTAAACAATCAATCAGGCTGGTAATTCTAAAATCAGCCGATTGTTAATAGTTCAATTTCGAACGTTAGAGTCTCTCCGGCAAGCGGTGGATTGCCGTCAAGAATGACAAAATTGTCGTTCAGTTGGCTGACGATAACGAGCATTGGTTCGTCTTCTTCATTGGTAAGTTCAAGTTCATCACCGACTTCAAGTTCGAGGTCGGCTGGCATTTCTGAAAGGGGAACTTCAAGCAACATATCGTCATGTGGTTCTCCGTAGGCCTTTTCCGGTGCAATTATTACGGTCTTCTTCTCGCCTATCGACATACTCAGTACGGCTTCTTCAAATCCTTCAATCAGCTCGCCCTCGCAAAGAGTAAAGATTAGAGGCTCTTCTCCGACGGATGAATCAAATATGTTGCCATCATCAAGTTTGCCTGTGTAATGAACGGATACCTTGTCTCCGTTTTTTGCCTGGGTCATACTTTACTCCTATAATCTGCAAAGTTAGTGCCTTACTCCAGATTTCCTGTGATAAAAAACAAGAAACCTGGAGAGTGTTTTGAAATTAAAAACTTAAAATAACCTCCAAGGCACTTATACCCCCTTGTGGGGTGTTAGTTGGAATGAGAAAATATATGTATCATTTCGCATTTGTTTTATTGCGAAGATTTGGGTCTAATACCCCGCCGCTTGCGGCGTTATAAAATCAAGCTGCTTAAAGAATACCCCGCTTGAGCGAAGCGAAAGTCGTGCCTAGGCGAGATGGCTTGCCACGGGGAATTTTATTCATCAATAAAACCTCCACTTCCAGTGGAGGACCCTAAAAGGTTCTACCGATCCGGGGTGAGGTAAATTAAGTTAAATCCTCCGAAGATAGCCTCGCCACAAGGTAAGTAGGAAGGATGAAGTTATTCTCTGGATCCAGAAATTACCACCAGCTGTTGAGAATGAATTCCCAGGCGGGAATATCCTCATGTAATCGCCCCCTTTAAGGGGGCATCCTGAGGCCTCCCGCTCTGCGGGAAGATCTTCACTAAATAATCGTTTTTTGAGGGAATCCTTTCAGGGGCGTAGTTGCCATTGGCGAATCACTATCAGGGGTGCTGCGAGTATTGATTTCAGCCGCCTGGATGGATGCCATCCCCCTGCGCGTAACCTGCATGGATCCAGTCTCAGTCCACACGAAAACGATCTGGCCATTGCAGATACCAGCCGTTTGAAAAAATTACAATTGTTACTTTTCCTACCGTTTGGCTAATGACTTCTCTGATGGAGTATTTAATTGAAAGGGATTGCGCCTGTTGTAGTGCTTTAAGTATAGTGCTTTAAGTATTTTGTTTAACAGGTTTTCCATTTTTAATGGGCCAGTCAAGAGAATCACCAAATTTCGTCGATAAACGAAAT
>WTAT01000116.1 GCA_013139415.1 Desulforhopalus sp. | reverse complement strand
CGTCATAGGATCAACAGAGTCCCTTACCGGGGTGTGTCCCAGGTTCGTGCCCAAGCGACACCTGAGATCAATCTTTTACCAGAAGAAATAACAGAGGCCCCTCCTGAAGAATCTTTCCATCCTGGTTGTAGAAGACGATTGAAAATACCGGAGGATATCTATTGATCTATCAGAACAGATGAGTCACTGAATCCGACAGTTTCAGAGGTTTTCGCACCGTCAAACATAGCTCCCTTCACAACGGCGTTGGTTAAATCAGCGCCAGTCAAATCAGCTCTATACAAATCCGCCCCTTTCAAACTCGCATTGCGAAGATTGACATGCTGCAACAACGCGCCTTTCAGATTCGCTCTATCAAGTTTAACATTCTCAAGATTGCATCCTGAGAGATCTGCTCTTTCAAGATCAGCTCCCTTAAGATTCTTACCGGAGAGATCAAGCCCTGAAAGGTCACAGCCAAAGCATTTATTTTTATCCAGAAGACGAGTCAGGTTATCTTTTTTAGCAATATCCACGGCAAGATCTTCATCAGGAGCACCACCAGCAGCGGATGTATTGCCATCTACCGGACTATTCTCGTATAGTGCAGGATCTTCGACATCCAAAGTTGGTTTTAATTGAGGGTCTGCTTCTGCAATTTCCGGGCTGTTCAAATTCTCATCCTTTGATTTTTCGCTACTCTTACCCAGTGGTGCTTTCTCTACTTCGTTTTCGGAAAGATCTTCCTCTTCAGCAATCTCAGCCGCAACCGATTCCTTTTCCGGAGATTCACCAATTATCTCACCCTCATTAACCAGGGTTCCCTTTTTAGTTGGTGGTGGCTTTGATATCGATGCCTCACTAGGCGCATCATTCAAAGACTCAGGTTCTTCAATTGTTGTTGCAGTGACTGAAGTGTCCTGCGGTGTTTGGCCAACAACAACTACCGGCACCACCACTTCTTCTACTGGGTTGATTGTAATCTCCTCAACGTCAAATAATGTTTCTCCCAGGTATGCGCTGTCAAGCGACGCCCCTTCAAGATCAGCGCCACGTAGATCGGCTTCACCGAGGTCAGCCCCACCAAAAACGGCACCATTCAACTTGGTGTTTTTCAAATTTGCTCCGGCAAGATTGGTTAAATAGAATTTAGCAAACGATAAATCGGCCCCCTCTAGATCTACACCCGAAAGATCCATTGTGTTCAGTGTGAGACCTGCAAGATCACATCCCCTGCAACTTCTGGTTTTTATGAGCTGCTCCAGATTCTCCTGTGCCGTTACACTTGCGGCTGATAATGCAGGATTGACATTACTAAAGATGAGTACCTGCAAACATGTAAAAGATGCAAAAACGAAGGCGGCTCTTTTCATAATTTTTTCCATTATTGCCCCTGCCATTTCAATCAGGAATTTTCGGTAATTCACCACATACGGGTGTGTTTAATAACATAGTAAAAGATTACAAAATGGTACCTTGAAAAATTAGTGCCTTACTCCTGAAAGCCTGTCATTCAGTTCAATACCCCCTTGTGGGGTGCTCTTTTCAGTACCCCCTTGAGGGGTGCTCTTTTTAGTGCCCGCTTGACGGGTACTCTTTTCAGTACCCCCTTGAGGGGGGTTACTACCTTACTGCACTCCGAGAAATATTGTCAATTTTCCCTATTTCCTGAATCGGGATCATCATGGATGAAATGAGAGGCAGAACGTGCTCAATTGCCATGCTTGAGTCTTTTCCATTTCCAGGGAGGAACTGAATGAGTTGTACTCCAGATTCCTTTCTTTTCTTTTTTTGCCAATTTTTCCATTTTCTTCCAGGATTTACAAATTTTTTTGCGACAATATTTAGGATATACCCATGCAAGACCGGCCCGTACCAGTTCACTGTTCAGCGTTTGACCCCTGTACTCGACAATGGCGACCAGCCTCTTATAAGAATCATAGTATTCTGGCCGAACCAATACCTTTTTGCCATAGACTCTTTTTCTAGCCAAAGCCTTAGCTTCATTTGAGAACGGTTGTTTATATTCCGGACAATCCACTCCGTATAGGCGTACTTCAATCCTTTTCTTACCAGACAAAATGACAAGAGAATCGCCATCGATATTTTTTTTAACCGTACCTGCAAATGGTTCCCTAGCCAGCGAGGGAGACACACAGGTCGATAGAAGGATGACCAAGACAGTGAGAACGTTTCTAATCATGAATCACAAAACCAGTGATGAGCGCCTTAGAAACGATTTTCCAATTTTATTTGAAAGAAAACCTTTCCTAAAACAATGAAAGAAGTCCCGTTTGTCAGGACTAATATTATTGAGCGAACGAAATTACCAAAGATTTATGATAGCGAATTCGAATCCAAAGGAAAAGCAGTATTGATCTTTTCTGCCTTTTAGGGGAGAATGCATTTCTCAGATAGATAAAATCCTTCCGAAAAATTCACCGCCTGCCCCGATCAGAACAGGATACAAGCTAGAAAACACTATTGTTTTTTTTTCTTTTGATATGATATGCTTGTAAAGGAAGATGATGCT
>WTAT01000247.1 GCA_013139415.1 Desulforhopalus sp. | reverse complement strand
TGAACCACACTACTCACAGTACTGTAGTTAGTAATTCCAAATTCCTTACCGACACTTGGCAAGGTTTTACAGCAGAATCGGCGGACAAGGAAAATAACAATATCTCTCGGAAGGTTCTCAGTATGTTGCCCAAAGTCAAAAGCGGACTTGACCCCGTCCTGACCCCGTCCTTCTGTGGATGACTGAAAGCCCATTTGTACCAGAAATCGAATCACAGGAGAATAAAGAAAAATGAAGGGAAAAGATTACCCCGACTTAATTGGGAGACCGACAGAAATTCTGCAAGGAGTGTCGGAGTGTTCTTTTCCCTTCATAGCTTTGCGATCTTGCTCGCAGACTCAGGTTTTCAGAAAACCATGGGCCTCCTCCGGGCTTTCATAGATATGGGGCGCTACACCGCGTTTTTCCAGGGCATCGCCCAATTTCATGCGCAAAAAGGCGCTGGTGCTATATCGACTGACCCGTGAAAAGTAATTCTCTACCAGTGTCTGCTGCATCGCTGCATAGTCGTCAATCAGGTCCGAATCGATGACAAACTGATCGTAGTTGCCGATGGCGCGGACCTTTCTACCCAGGGGCTTGAGAAGACCGACAATGGTATCCCCGATCGCATTGACATCATCGAGGGATTTGACCGAATATCCGGCAAGATTAGCAAACAGAGTTTCGGTGTCGTGATCAAAGGTGATCCGGTCTTCGACGGAAATATTCAGGAGATCGTCCTTCAGCTCCATTTTATCGGGGTGGAAAATGCGCCCGTCCATCTGTTTCAGGGGCTCGCGGATGACAGGCCTGAAATCCATGTGATCGAGAATCTCTTTCTGCAGATCCAAGCCGGGTGCGATTTCAACCAATTCCGGCCCCTCTGCCCCCAATTCGAAGACGCATCGTTCAGTGATATAAAGAATTTTCCTTTTCGACCTTGCTCCGTAAGAGCCGCTGAAGGTGATGTGATTCACCTGATCGACGAATTTCCTGAAACGCCCTTCCTCTTTGATGATAAGGCGGCTGTCCTTGATCACATACTTCATGCCCCCAGCCGTGAATGTGCCCATGAAGACGACCTTTTTGGAATTCTGACTGATATTGATGAACCCCCCGGCGCCGGACAATTTGTTGCCGAACTTGCTCACGTTGACATTACCGGCTCGGTCGGCTTCGGCCATGCCCAGGAAGGCCACGTCCACGCCGCCACCGTTATAAAAATCGAATTGGTAGGGCTGGTCGATGAGAGCGCTGGCGTTGGAAGCTGCCCCAAAATTGATGCCCCCCGCCGGAATCCCTCCGATGACCCCCGGCTCGGCCGTCATAGTCATGAAATCGAGGATTTTTTCCTCGTTGGCCACGCTGGCGATGCCTTCCGGCACCCCGATACCCAGATTGACCACACAGTTTGGTTTGATCTCAAAAGCGGCGCGTCTGGCAATAATCTTTCGGCAGCTCAACTCCATGGATGGAATCGCGTCCATGGGAACCTCCATCTCCCCACTAAAGGCGGGATTATAGCGTTCTCCGAAGGTCTGCCAGTGGTTTTCAGGGCGAGCCACCACCACGCAGTCAACAAGAATACCAGGAATCTTGACCTGCCGTGAATTGAGTGTGCCTGCCCTGGCCACCCGCTCTACCTGGGCGATGACCAGTCCACCCGAGTTTCTCGCGGCCATGGCAATGGAAAGGGACTCTAAGGTCAGGGCCTCTTTTTCCATGGTGATATTTCCATTAGTGTCGGCCGTGGTTCCCCGGATGACCGCTATATTGATCGGCAGGGTTTTATAATACAGATATTCTTTGTTATCGATCTCCATGAGCCGGACTATATCCTCGGTGGTCTTCTCGTTGAGCTTGCCACCACCGTTGCGGGGATCGACAAAGGTCCCCAAGCCGACATCGGAAAAGATACCAGACTTCTGCGAGGCGATGTTGCGGTACATGTGACTGATGATACCCTGGGGCAGGTTATATGCCACCACCTTGTTTTCCACAGCCAACTTCTGTATTTTGGGGGCCAGCCCCCAGTGACCGCCGATAATACGTTTAAGGAGCCCTTCGTGGCCCAGATGGTTGAGGCCCTGATTGCTGTCGTTGCCGGGTCCGGTGGCAACGGCGAACATCAGAGTCAGGTCTTTTGGGGCCCCTGTTTCGAGATAATATTGCTCCAGTTCGGCAGCAATCTCTTCACATACGCCAACACCTGCAAAACCACCGAACACGACAGTATCATTGTCCCTGATCATACGAACGGCCTCTTCAGCGGAAACGATTTTATCCTTCTTGGTATAGCTGGATTCGAACTGGTTCAGTAGGGTTTTGAATGTCCTGGTTTGGGTAAAAAGTTTTTCCATTGGCATCGAGAATCTCCGTCATGCCCCGGGGATACCGGGGCATATCAATAGGGTTAATTTGGGGAAAGTTGCCTTGGCACTTACTATCACAAATCTTAAGGCCACCTTGAGTAATAAACAACAGGTAAACCACCGGCTCTGCCGGTGGACTCCTAAAGTTTGACAATTACGGGAATATAAGGGAAGTCTCACAATTCTGAACCGCTCAAAGTTCAAGAAAAGGAGACTTCCCATGTACGACGGACAAAGTTTAAGCCACACGAAGTGGGAATGCAAGCATCACATCGTATGGATTCCGAAGTATCGTAAAAAGGCTATATTTGAAGACCTCAGGAAATACTTGGGAGAAATATTTCGAGATCTGGCAAAGCAAAAAGAATGCAAGGTAGTAAGAGTCAAGTCCGCTTTTGACCCAGTCCGACCCCGTCCTCAAAACGATGGATATCGACCTCATTCATTTTGGTTTGATTATGATCGTTAATATCATGATCGGTGGAATAACACCGCCCTTTGGCTCGATGATGTTCACTACCTGCGCCATAACAGGGGCAACGGTGGGCCAATTTGTTATAGAAATCTGGCTTTTTATCCTTGCTTTGCTTATCGTACTCGTGATCGTAACCTATATGCCTTCCGTGGTTATGTTTTTTCCTAACCTCTTATAAAAAAGGATACACTCATGATGCTCATAAGCCACCGCGGCTGCTCCTACCCCGGCTATAACCAAAATACCATCCGCGCCTTTGATAAAGTTACCCAGGAAGGAGTACCAGCCATTGAATTTGATGTACAGCTATGTGGTGACGGGGAGCTGGTCGTTGTCCATAACCTTGATCTTGGGGAGGTCTCAAACGGGAAAGGAAAGGTATCTGAAACAGATTCTCACATCCTGAAGAGTCTCTACGCAGGTGATCCAGCTAAAGGCAAGGATCGCATACCGTTCCTGGCCGAGGTGTTTGATTTTTTTGCATCCCTGCCCCCTAAAAGACGGCCCGCCATTCATCTTGAACTCAAAGGTGATGGTACTGGTAAACCGGCAGGTGAACTATTATCAAAATTTTTTGCCTCAGGAAATCTGCAGAACTCCGATGTCCTGGCAAGCTCTTTTAATTGGCAGGAGCTTAAAAACATTCGCAAGGTTTGCCCCACACTTAAAATTGCGCTCATTCACGGAGCCATCCGACGTTCATTACTGTTTGAAAAGGCGGGTGTGGAGGTGGGGCGTTATTTTGAACGTATTTTTGCCTATGGCTGTGAACAGTATATGTTTCCCCGTTTTGGTTCTCTTGCAGAAAACCTGGAGTTGCTCGAGAAAGAGTGTGCCGATCCCAGAATAGCCGCAATTCTTGCGGAACAAATAGAAGCATGCATGGAAGGTAGATACTATACCGATGCATTGCTCGATACAGCCTGTGAGATGAAGGCCGAATCGGTGAATCTCTGGTATCGCTCAGTGACACAGGAGTTTATTGACAAAGCGCATAGCAGAGGTCTTGCAGTGCTGGTCTTTACTGTAAATG
>WTAT01000530.1 GCA_013139415.1 Desulforhopalus sp. | reverse complement strand
ACGGCCTTTGTCCGACATCATGCCCAACACATCCAATCAAGCTGGCACAAGACAACACGTCCTAAGACACTCAATTTTGATGACCATCCGGTAGTTTGGCTTGGCCTACAAATTCGCAGCTGTCAGGGTGGACTGGCCGGTGACAGCAAAGGTAATGTTGACTTTACCTGCTCCTACCTGGAAAATGGACAACTTTGTAAACTCCAGGAGATCAGTCAATTTTCAAAGGAAAACGGTTTATGGTACTATCTACGAGGTAAATGCATTGTGACTAAAGAAAAAATTGCCAGGAACGCCGCCTGTCCCTGTGGTTCTGGACAAAAACTTAAACGTTGTTGCTTATCTAAATAACGACCGTCCAATAACTAACACCCCGCAAGGGGGTACTAAAAAGAGCACCCCGCAAAGGGGTATTGAACTGAATGACAGGCCTTCAGGAGTACTCAGTTCAGTGCCCTCTTGAGGGGTAAGGCACTAAATCTATTCTAAGATATTTGGGAGAAGACATACATTGACCGCATCAGTTATGTTCAGTTTTTCCAGCCTGTTCTACCAGTAAAGAGACAACCCTGTCCAAGATAAGATCGGCCGTGTGCAGTTTACTGGTATACGGCAAAGATACTGCACCGGATGTTCCAAGCAGCAATACCTGATTACTCTCAACCTCAAACCCGGTATTGTCACCGCTGATGTCATTAACTGCAATAAAATCAAGGTTTTTGTTTTGAAGCTTTTTCATTCCTTCTTGCTCGAGATTCTGACTCTCAGCAGCAAATCCTACCAGCACTTGCCCGGCCTTCTTTCTTTTGCCCAACTCCAGAAGGATATCCGGGTTACGTTCAAGAATCAGTTGCGTGTCGATTTGTTCTTTTTTTACTTTATGTTCAAACATTTTTTCAGGTCGGTAGTCTGAAACCGCAGCAGCTTTAATTATTACTGAGTTGGTGTTTGCGTGTTCGAGGACGACATTGTACATTTCCTTGGCAGTCTGTACCTTCAACATGTTGACTCCGGTCGGACAAGGAAGGGTGCTGGGACCACTTATAAGGGTAACCTCCCCTCCCCGACGAAAAGCTGAACGGGCAAGAGCGTAGCCCATTTTACCGGAAGAACGATTACTTAAAAAACGTGCAGGGTCGAGAGGTTCTCTCGTGGGGCCGGCAGTTACCAATACCTGCTGTCCCTGCAAATCCTGGGGACTAAGGCTCTGAGCCAGGTATTCTTTCACCTCATCCCACTCAGGAAGGCGCCCCTCTCCTTCCTCTTTGCATGCCATCATTCCGCTGTCGGGATCAATCACTGCGTAGCCCAGTTTTTTCAACCTGGCAATGTTTTGTCTTGTGGAAGGATGAGAATACATACGACTGTTCATGGCAGGGCAAACTAATACTTTTGACCTTGTTGCGAGTATTGTCGTCGTAAGAAGATCGTCAGCAAAGCCGCCCGCGAGTTTGGCAATAGTATTGGCTGTTGCCGGAGCAATCAACACCACGTCAGCATCACGGCCAAGACTGATGTGAGCCATCGTATCCTCTCGTACTGCTGAAAACATCTCGGTATGAACATCGTTTCCAGACAAGGCAGCAAAAGTAAGCGGGGCAACAAATTTTGTTGCAGAGGCTGTCATCACCACAGAGACTAAGGCTTCTTCTTTAGCCAGGTCACTAACCCACCCGGCAACCTTGAACGCTGCAATGGATCCGGTTACACCGATAACAATTTTTTTCCCGGCGAAAACATTTTGCATCATCCCCCCTTTTTTCCAAAAAAAGGTATTGTGAAATTAAATTTAATTCTTTTATGAAAATTGAATAAATAGTAAGTCGAGACACAATATCTCTGTACGCTTAAAAAAGCAGTGCTTTTTCTATAAAAACTGCTTTTATCCTCAATTACTGTGATTTGATTCTTAATCCGTACGTAGATTGCCAGCCATCAAGGTGTACTTTGGCCCTGTGTGTTTGAAGCATGATTTTATCTTTTCTGGGAACTTTACAGGGATAGTATCACGCTTTGAGCCCGTTTATACAAATCCAGGCCATTTTTCGTGTTTTGACGATTAACACTATGGTGTATGCACTTTTAACACTATGGTGTATGCACTTATATCTCCAGCGTAAGATATTTGTAAGATATAAGAGGTTCCATGTGACCAGATATCATTGGCCAAATTGAAGTTTTGACGATTTGAAGACATCGGAATCGACCACTTCTCCCTGGTTTTATAGCATTTACCTCTACTAAATAATTTTAATACATGAAAAAAACATCTAATTTAACCATAGCTCAAAAAGAAGATCTATTGATAGAATGGAATATTTATAATGCCAAGCAACAGGAACCGATTTTGGCAGAGTTTCACAAACACCACAAAGAGGATTATATTCAGGACGATTTTCTACAGTTTTTACGACACAAACTCGAGATTGATGGATACTGGAAAAAAATAGGTATTTCTTGAAAAACTAAATAACTGAATTTTAAAATAATTGTCAGCTTAGGCTGTTCTTAAAATGCCCAAGGTAATACCCTCAGGAGCCTCACTATCCTCCCCAACCCCATGCACAAGCTTAAACATCATTTTGTTTGTTCTTTACGCCAGCATGTAATAGCTACAAAAAATTGAAAACACCTTTTCTGGTACTTACTGATCTAACAGGTGGTTGTTGAGTTTTAGCGAAAAACTTCGTATCATCCATAATTGCATCAACAGAAACGAACATATATCCAGTAAATGTATTACAAACTGGAGTAATTAATGTAAATCCTCGTAATTTCAGGTGGTTCACGAAAAAGGCTGCGAAAGTTCAGGGTCAAGGAGCCGCTTCCTGTTACTCGTGCAGTTTTGGACAAACTTGCCAGGTAGGTATTCTTTACCCCAGAGGGGATTGGATGCCAGAGCTGAAAGGAGATTGACAGTATGCTAAACGAAAATTGGTTTGAAATTCTTTTGATTTCCTTTCTCCTTGTTGCTGTAGTCAACGCTCTACTCGCAAGTTATACAAAAAAATATTATCAAAACAAATCTATTGGCCACCTCTCTCATAGTCAACTAAGGATAAAACAGGGAAACGCCACTTTGGAGCATCGCTTGAACGTCTTTGCCTTATCGCTGGTGTTCAGTTTCGTTACTTTCCGCATTTATCTCGTTGCAGCATTGGTATGGTTTGCGTTAAGTGGAGCGTACTACATCTCAACCTTAATTTAAAATTAACCACCCTATTATATTACATTCTTCTCCAAGATCCTTCAAACGCCCGTAAGGCTTTTCTTGGAGAGAACTGCCCGGCTATCTCTTTTGCCGCCTCAAAATACCATGGCTTACTCCTTCTGGCAGCGGAGGATCAGTCCTCATATGGACGCGATTACCAGGATTCGCTTTGCTAAGAGAAGTACCCGCCTCATTTTCCATTGAGATGATTTTCACCGGAACCAGCTCCAGACCTTGTTTCATATATTCAATATGTTCACCAGGTACAACCTGATTACGGATCTCAACCAGAGGTTCAGTACCCGGCTCGCGAATGACCGCCACCGGCTCGTAGCTCTGTTCTGCCCGGGAAGAAGCATAAATCATTTCAGCGCTGCCCGGTCGCTCATTGATAAAATTTTCTGTCGTTCCTCTTGTACCGGTTTTCATGATTTCTTGCATGAATTCGTCCGGAAATCGTATTGCTTCAGGAGCCTCCCACGCCTCCTTTGGAAGCAGGGTAAGAAAATCAAGTGCTGCTCGATAAACCCGTACAACACCACCTACGTAAAAAATTGATTTCATTCGGCCTTCAATTTTCAGAGAATCGACTCCGGCTGCTACCAGTTGGGGCAGCATATCTAGTAAGCAAAGATCCTTGGAATTAAAGATGTAGGTGCCGCGTTCATCCTCCTCAACTGGGAAATATTCGCCCGGGCGCTTTTCCTCCAGCAGGGTATAGCTAAATCGACAGGGATGGGAACAGCTACCCTGATTTGCATCTCTGTCAGTCATGTAGTTAGAGAGCATACAGCGCCCGGAATAGGAGATACAAAGTGCGCCGTGCACAAAAATCTCCAGTTCGCCGGAAACTTTTTTACGAATTTCTCTTATTTCCTGTAGAGAGAGCTCCCGTGCAAGGTTGAGTCGTCCTGCCCCCTGTGCCAGCCAGAACGAAGCTGACGCATGATTGGTGACATTGGCCTGAGTTGACAAATGTATGGGTAAAGTCGGCACAATTTTTCTGGCATAGCCGAGTATACCAGGATCGGAGATAATAATACCGTCCACATCCATCGTCTGTAGGGCCGTAAGATACGCATCTAAACCAACAAAATCCTTATTGTGGGCAAAAATATTTGCCGTTACATACACCTTCACCCCATGCTCATGGGCAAACTGCACCCCTTGCCGCATCATTTCGTTGTCAAAATTCCCGGCCTTTGCTCTGAGGCTGAACTTTTTGCCCCCCAGGTAGACCGCATTTGCTCCGTAATGCACGGCAGTTACCAGTTTTTCATAATTTCCTGCAGGTGCCAGCAGCTCGGGTATTACAGGGTTGAGTTCTTTGCAACTTTCATTTTTAGTCATGGTGATGTATTCTATTATCCTGGTTTTAACAGTTAGCTATCGAAAGATTTTTGAGCAATTATTTTAAATAAAACCCCGCACCCTCCTTTCGTGGTACACCGATATGTATGAAGGGAGATAATTACAATTTCTTATTTAACTCCCTTTTTTATTGCCTTCGAGATTGTTTTTAATAACTATATAATTTCACAAAACACTTATCCCATTTATGAGCCCGTTGATTTACTGTGTTTTCGCCCGATCTCTGCGTTATATGAAAAAAATAATCCTCGGAATATCGACTATATGCCTCCGGTTATTTTTTTCATATGCCTTGATCTCGAACGAAAATCTCACTAAATCA
>WTAT01000414.1 GCA_013139415.1 Desulforhopalus sp. | reverse complement strand
AGGGTTCCGGTCAGATATATTCAGTATGCCCAAAGGCTGAAATGCACCTTTTTGGGGCGTTGTGCAAAAATACCCAGACTGAAATTAGTGTTTAAACAATGTTGACACTGTCTTTTGTGAATGTTATATTTAGTGTAAACATTGTGTCAACACACACAGGAGGGAATATGCAAATGACAATTAAGAAGTGGGGTAACAGCCTAGCAACAAGAATCCCCAAGGCCGTTGTTGATTCTGTTGGATTGCATCTTGACCAAGAAGTTGATATTGAGGCGGTTGACGGGAAAATTATTATAACACCATCAAAAACAATCGAATACAACCTCGATGATCTGCTTTCTCAGTGTAAGCCAGAAAAAATGGAACTATCCCGTGAAGACAGAGAGTGGTTAGATAGCTCTCCCGTTGGTAAGGAAATTTGGTAATGGCAAAAAGATATATTCCAAAACGTGGAGATATTGTTTGGACTGATTTTGACCCCGCATCCGGGCATGAACAAATGGGCAAAAGACCCGCCCTTGTTCTCTCACCAGCATCATTTAACAAAACAGTAATGTTGGCAATGGTTGCACCCATAACAAGCAGGGTCCGAGGCCATGGTTTTGAGGTTCCTCTAGCTGGTAAGAAAGTTAGTGGAGTTGTGTTGTGTCAACAGGTTAAAATGATCGATTTCACAGCCAGAGGCATCCGGTTTGCCGAAAAAGCTCCAGATGATGTTGTCAGCGTAGCACTGGCAAAGGTCAGAGCAATTGTAAGTGAATCAAAATAGCGAGATAATTATGACTCCCGAAATATACGCTGAAGCCATTTGCAAATTAGCTAATATAGCCCAAGGTGATACTGGTGGAAGTCGTGTTGCTGCTCAAGTTCTTTTGAGTGCATACAACGGTGAAGCCTTTCAGTTAAACATTGTTGACCTTTGCACTCTTGATAAAGAACATTATCAAGCGGCTTTGTCAGTGATTCGTGGTAGAAATGAACTAGGTACAGAACCACAAAGCTTTCTGGAAAATGGCGACCAGATATTTAAAGGATTGTGGAAGCAATGGCAAAGATATCATGTTGAGAACCGTGCAAAATCAACATGTAATTTGTGTTACGGATCTGGTCTTATTCCAGAGTATCCAGACGATGAAACTAATTACAGTCAAACTACCTGTACTCAATGTGAAGGCAAAGGGTACTAATGTGATTTTGACTCAAAATATCACTAAACGGAAAGAATTACCGATTGATCCAGCTCTTTTTTCCTACTGCCCGTTGTGCCTTTTAGAGATGTATCGGTGTAGATATACAGCAAACCATATAGCCGTATTTACACAAATACATATTCATGGCAAACATAAACCTGAAAAAGATAAAGCACCCCCCCGGCAAACGGCCCATGACGACAACAGAAATAAACGTAATGAAAATAAGTTCCCGCTTTCAATCTTCAAGAATTAATTGATCGATGCCCCGGTAGCCAAACGCGCTTCGCGCTCCGCCGTTGCCAGGGGGGTTTTATAAATGGGCTTCGCCAACAGCCAGAAAAAAAGGTTTGAGACCAGGCTATTGATCAACTGGCCATTGATCTGACCGACACTGACCAGGAAAAACAACTTTCTGGTATCAAAATGTTGTCCCAGGTTGTGCCGGCCACACTGATTTTGATACCAAAATAAGATAGAGAGAACGAAATGGTTGATAGAGAAAAAAAGACTGACCCACCTAAAAAAGAAAGCTTCACATCTCGGCAGCTCTGTCTTTTCCAGGACTTCCTTTTTAATACACCTGAAGAGCGGAACTCTTTATCGAATACAATAGAGCTTTGGGATGCTGTTCCTAAATATTACATAAGCAAGCATACACAAAACAAGCTTCGTAAAAACGGTTTTTTGCCAACAATAGAGAAAAATTTCGTTTTTCGGGGCCAAAGTTTGTCCGTAAAAGTGAGGCCAGGGAGATTAACAATAGATAGTAAGGATAAAGAATTTTATCCAGGAGTAAGGGAAGAATTGGTTGAAGATGCTTTAAGAAAAATGGCTTGCAATCCCGGCTATGGCTACGTTGATGATCAACGTAGCGGTGTTTCTTTCACTTTACATCAGTTACGCAAAGAGTTGAGCGAGCAAGGACATACATTTTCTTATAGTCAGGTGGTTGATTCACTTAAAATATTAACCAGGTCTACCGTAGAAATAACGTCTAAGGACGGTAAGTCGATGTACGAAACTTCTCCTTTGACTAGCTTGGCTGCAGTTAGTAAGGAGGATAAGAAAAACAACCCTGCGGCTCGATGGTATGTTGATTTTAGTTTGTTGGTAACTCAGGCTATTAAAAAAATAGAATACAGACAATATAACTACAACCTTGCTATGGGGTTAAAAGGGCAGCTATCGAGATATTTACACAAGCGTATATCACATAACTTTATTCAAGCTAGTCTTCTTGTTCCATACACAATAACAATGTCTTCGGTATCGCGAGATAGCGGACTGCTTGACTGTAAAAGGGCGAACGATAATAAGCGCAAGCTGGAGGCTGCGCTTCAGGAATTAATTGAAGCTAATGTTCTGATGCGATACGAGTCGGATGAGACAAGGGGAAGGCGTAGCGCTTTGGATGATATAAAATATAGCCTATATCCTGATCATGATTTTGTTGCTGAACAGAAAAGGTCGAACCAGAGGCTAAGATTAGCTCAAGGAGACACCCGGTAGTTTTACCCCGCAGGTCAGCCCAAAAGCAGTAGTTTTACCCCGCAGGTCAAAGGATAGCGGTAGTTTTGCCCCGCAGGTCCCGGTAGTTTTACCCCGCAGGTATCCCTGAAACTCGGTTTTTCTTCAGTATAAAAAATAAATTTTACCAAGAACGGGTACTGGCCACATCCGTGCAAAAATATGTCATAGCATATTGTACGCAAAACATAGGACCTTTATAAAGTCCTAATACACCTTAAATTAATAGAAAAGATCTAAAATAAACACAATGCATACCCGCCCGTTAAATGTCTATTTAC
>WTAT01000307.1 GCA_013139415.1 Desulforhopalus sp. | reverse complement strand
GAATTTTAAGTTTTACTTCCCCCTGACCACGGCCATTGTCATTTCCGTGGTGCTGTCGATCCTGTTCTGGATTTTCAAGAAATGATCTCTTCTTTCCTAACACCCCACAAGGGGGTACTCAGTTTAGTCCCCCCTTGTGGGGGATAAGTGCCTTGGAGGTTACTTTAAGTTCGTAATTTCAAAACACTCTCCAGATTTCTTGTTTTTATACCCGTCAAGCGGGCACTAAAAAGAGTACCCCTCAAGGGGGTACTAAAAAACGTGACAGGATTTCAGGAGTAAGGCACTAACTTGTTTCCGTCCGAGAACTATGAATTTTGTTCGAGATCGATACATGCGAAAAATTTTACCGCAGGCATATGATTGATATCGGAGTCGGAGTTTATGCGCTGCTTTCAAGGGTGCTTACCTCCGAGGATAAAATTTTTCTCATAACTTAGATATTGGAAAAAAAAGCAACTTTTCAAAGTACTCTATAGTCCTTGACTTGATTGGCCACTACTGTTGCGATGTAGATCACCCAGAGGATCAGGCAGGCATGCAGCACGTCGTTCTGGGAGGACCAGATCCCTTTCCCTCTCGCCCACAGCCTCTCTGTGATATCCAGTTCGTCATAGAGCCAATACACTGCGCTGGTGAGGAGCAGCAAGATCCAGGTGCCTAGAAAAAAGGTCCATAGTTTGCCAGGAGGCTGTCCGACGGAGGCGGAATCAAAACGAATTTACCCACATGTCTCTTCTCAGTGAAAGCACGCTGCGCTTCCACGATTTGGTCGAGGGGAAAGGTCTTGGCGAGCAGCGGCCGTATTTCCCCTTTCTCGATATAGGAAACAAGGTTTGGGAAAACAGGTTCATCCCATGCGGTACACCCTATCATCGTCAGATCTTTCAGGTAAAAATCACGCATATCAAGTGTCACTAATGGACCGCCGATGGCACCTGAGGAGACATACCGCCCACCTCTCTTCAGCACCTTCAACATCTCACCAAAGGTTTCTCCTGCTACGTTGTCAACGACGACGTCTACAGATTTTTCACCAAGGCCGGCAACGATGTCGTCCCCACGAGCGATGACATTATCTGCTCCGATTAATCGCACCAAGGCAAGCTTCTCCCTCCCCGCAATTGCGGTGACAACTGCTCCCCGGCGCTTTGCCAGCTGTACTGCGGCCGAGCCGACACCGCCTGATGCTCCGGCAACCAACACATGCTCGCCCTTTGCAACGTTTGCCCTGTAGACCATGTTCTCAGCCGTACCGTAGGCACAGGGAATTGTGCCAAGCTCGGCATCGCTCCAGTCACAGTCTACGGGAAAAACCTCATCAGCGGCTATTTTCACAAATTGTGAGAATGCCCCATCGAAATCTGAGGCCATCCAGATATTCTCCAATGAGTTCCAGCCAGCACTGCGAATACATGACCGTACCAAAACACGCAAGCCAATGGTACTCTCATCCCCACCAGGGGCAACGGCGACAATACGTCCACAACAATCAGTCCCCTGAATAAAAGGAAAAGGGGTCGCCTCGTTCCAACCACCGTCTGCTTTTGTCTTCGCTTCTTCTCTTTCGATCTCTGTCAGGGCTTCTGTCCCTTTTTTGACAGCGGAAGAGTACCATCCAAGGCGGGTATTTATTTCAGTATTGTTTACTCCGGCTGCGAGGACGTGCAAAAGCACCTCCCCCGGGGCAAGTGTCGGGATGGGAACGTCCCGATATTCGAGTTTTTCGTACCCGCCGTTGCCGGTCGTAACAACCGCTTTCATTGTTGCATTGCAGCCCGTAAGATCGAAGCGATCTTTTGGGGCAATTGTTTCTGATTTATTAACCATGGCTTCCCTTTTCTTTCCTGTACAGAATGTTGAAAATATTGATAACGCACTTTCAGACACGCGATTTTTTTTCTGACATGACCTCATTCATTATCGACTAGATAATAAGAAACTTGATAATCTTGCAAGTTTCAAGTTTCTGTTCACCTCATCTGTCAGTACATTGCTTTGGGTCTTTGATTTCCAGGAGTATCGGCCAAATAAAAAGGGGTCATTCTGCCCTTGACTCATTAGGACAGGCAAGAGTCAAAGGCAAACCCGACCTCTTAGCCTATCATTTTTGAGTTTCAAAATAGGATGTGGCAAGCCCGCCCAGAGATGTCTCGCGGTAAAGCGAAAGCATATCGTGTCCGGTTTTCTTCATGGTTTTTACAACCTTATCAAATGAGACTAAATGCCTGCCGTCAGAGAGAAGGGCATAGTCGGCGCAGGCGATGGCCCTTACGGCAGCAAAGGCATTACGCTCAATACATGGTATTTGAACAAGACCTAAAATGGGGTCGCAGGTAAGACCTAAATGGTGTTCCAGGGCCATCTCCGCAGCGTATTCAATTTGTCGAGAAGAGCCCCCCAACAATTGAGCGGCAGCACCGGCTGCCATGGCGCAGGCTACCCCCACTTCACCCTGACACCCCACTTCGGCGCCAGAAATTGAGGCATTTTCCTTGACTAAATTACCAATAATGCCCGCTGTGGCCATGGCATTTAAGATACTTCTATTACTGTGGCCTTTCTCATAAAAGTTGTAATATAGTACACTTGGCAAAATACCACAGGAACCACAAGTGGGTGCGGTGACTACAAAACCGCCATCGGCATTTTCTTCTGCTACGGCCAGGGCATAACTGGAAAGAAGACCGGTGCGGGCCTCTGTGTCCTTTAACCTTCTGGTCTGAGCCATAAAGTCCCTGGCCTTTCTTGGCAGTTTGAGTCCTCCGTGTAACACGCCTTCTTGCTTCAAACCAGTGTCGATGCTCTTTTGCATTTTCTGCCATAAATCGGCTAAATATCCTTCTATAAAACCATCCTCTTCAACCTCGTCCACCAACTGCCAAATGGGTCTACCTGAGCTATTGCACCAAGCAAGCACCTCCTCCATTGATTTCTGGCTATAAAGATGGGGATGTTCATTGGTTGTTACTCCACCTTCATCGCGTAACTCTCCGCCGCCGACACTAAAGGTAGTCCATTCATTTATAACCCGACCAACACCATCCAAAGCCTCAAGCTTCATGCCATTTGGATGGTAAGACAACTCTTTATCACACCAGATAATTTCACAACTAACAGGTGCGAAAGCGCTAATAATGGCCTTGTCGGTCAGGTGTCCCTTGCCTGTTAAGCTAAGGCTACCATAAAGTTTAACCCTATAAGATTTTGCTTCTTTGTTTTTGGCCTTAAACTGCCTGGCCGCATCATTAGGACCAATGGTATGGCTAGACGAAGGCCCCATACCATAACGATAGAGATATTTTAGTGACTGCATATTTTAAACCTCTAACCCCGATAAACGGGAAAATAAGCCGGGACTCTTTTTAGTACCCCCTTAAGGGGTGTTCTTTTCAATACCCCCCTGAGGGTACTGAAAAAAGTGACAGGCTTTCAGGAGTACTCAGTTCAGTGCTCCCTAGAGGAGTAAGGCACTAATATGTCTGTTTCTAATCCGGCGGAAAGCGACTGCTTTCCTGAGTTAAGGTTTTCGGCGGTGCGGGCAATGGGCTCTCCTCCTGCTCGTCGATTTTATCTACCAAGGTGTCCTTTGGTGTATACAGCAAGGTTACTATATCCACTAGCATGGTCGTTATTCTTGCGGCATCGGCACTGTCGTTCATCAGGGAAGTGGCCATCGCTTGATCGATTTCGCCCTCTAAAACCAGTTTTTCTATGCGAC
>WTAT01000208.1 GCA_013139415.1 Desulforhopalus sp. | reverse complement strand
TGGTGAGAGAGCATGGTTGATAGTGTCGTGCTACCAGGCAGGTTACCTAACACTTTCCCCCAAGTGATCAGCAAAAATAATCTGGAAACATCAATAATTCAGAGTGCTCCATTTGCAGCGGGTTTTCTGGGAATAATTTTGAATTTCAAAAGTGCCAGAATGCTC
The DNA here is from genome assembly GCA_013139415.1 of Desulforhopalus sp. Lineage (GTDB taxonomy): Bacteria > Desulfobacterota > Desulfobulbia > Desulfobulbales > Desulfocapsaceae > Desulforhopalus_A. Next base: position 6,692 of record WTAT01000208.1, on the reverse strand, counting down.
CTTTTCGGGCAAGTTTTTAGGCATGATCACATGCAAACTGATCAGGAAGAAGGGTAACCTATGGTAGTACTTTCCAACCGAAGGTTGCCAAAAGATGTCTTCGATTGAGTGATTAATTAATGACGATTAAAGCTAATTTCAATCAACTCATCAATATTTCACGCATCCGATGATATTCTTCTTGACTAATTTCTCCCTTGGCGAGTCTGTTCTTTAAGATTCCGAGAGAGTCATCTCTGTCAGATGAAGCTTTCGGGCTTGGGATAAAGTATCTCACCGTCCTAACAGCCAGATAAATAAGCAGTATGATAAAAAACAAGCTCAGCAGGCCACCGAATGGGCCGAACCCCATAAAGAATTTTCCCATTCCATAGGGAGGTCCTCCTGTCCAAGTATTACAATTCCACATTATAGTTTTTTGAGTCAAATTTATTATTGTGCCGAGAAGGGAGACAAGCGTCTCCCTCTCAACCTATTTCAATTTACCACCTGCAACCACCATAACCGCTATTCATCATACCACGACCTCCCATACGCATTCTGTTCATGTGTCCATTTCCATAACCATAAGAACCGGACATGTCTTGAATGGCAATTTGATTTTTCGCTATATTTTCAGATAATTCACGAACTCTCGCACTGTCTGGATTTGGTCCCGCCATTAGCGCATTGAGCTCTGCCTGGTCAGCTGCTATTTGAATTCTAATTCCTTTTGTTTCAGCTAGAAACTTCTGATTTTCTTCAACGGTTGCCCCTGATCCGTACATCATTCCATTTCCCATTCCCATCATGGGTCCATGAGACCACGCAGACGCACTCATACCTGTGATTCCGACTATTATTGCTGCTGCTGCGATTGCTGTTATAAGTTTACTTTTCATGATTATTGTCTCCTGTTTTTTGTTCTGAGACTTGATTGTCTCTTCTTTTATTGTTTATACAGCATGAACCATGCCAAAAAAGCAGAAAGCCAATAATGTAAATAATTACAGACAGTTTATTAACATCTGTTGAGCATAATAAAAAAATTTACTTGTTTTTCAATCTATGGATGATTAAAAATTAGACACCATAAGTGGTCAGTGTCTAATTTTTAATCACTGACCACTTCTTTTTATCATTGGGACGGATCATGCTCAGTAAATTCAACAAACATTTTGGTAATGCTTCCGCTTGGGTCGTTATAGGAATGAGCGGTATTCTTGTTGTTGTGGTGATCAGCCTTGCCATGATGAACTACAACAGAGAAAGAGATTACATGGTCAAAATATTGAGTGAGAAAGGGGCTTCACTTATACGTGCTTTCGAGGCTGGTGTAAGAACTGGCATGATGGGGCAGTTTGGGACATTACCACGGCTAGACACATTGATCAGAGAAACAGCCAAGCAGCAGGACATTCTATATATAGCTATCGTTGGTTCGAATGACATAGTGCTGGCTCATAATAATTCTAAGGAAGTTGGTAAATCTTTTTCAAGCAATAATGATATAGAAAATTTGGATGCTGAAGAAGATGTTAAATGGAGAGTGGTTAAAGGCAATGATTCTGCCCAGGCTTTTGAAGTGTACAAACTCTTTTTACCGGTTTTGCCAACGCCCCCTCAATCTCAGATGATGCAACAACGAAGAAGGATGATGCAAACCCGAATGGGGGTGTGGTGTGATCCCCAATGGATGGATGGAGTACAACAAGATAAATTACTTCATCCAAAAGATCGTCCTACCATTGTTATTGGTATGGACGTGTCCTCTTTTGAAGAAGCGACCCAAGAAGATATCAAACTTACCATTCTTATATCAGGAATTCTTTTATTGTTGGGAATGGCCGGAATGGTTTCACTTTTCTGGGCTCAGAATTATACACGATCCAAGAAATTACTTAGCAATGTTAGTGCGTTCGCATCAGAGATGATTGCGAATTTACCTGAAGGTATTCTTCTCACCGATAATGAATTTAGAGTCCATTACATAAACCAGGTTGCCTCAGTAATGCTTGGCGTTGATTCCACTAGTGCGATTGGGCGTAATGTGAAGGATGTTTTACCGGCAAATATTCATTTGATGGGCACATCGGTAAACAAAGACGAAATGGGTGCTGAAAAGGAGACAGAAATTAAGCTACAAAATGGAAGAGTTATACCAGCTTCCGTAGTTGCAACTGATGTTATTACGGAAGATGGAACATTTGTCGGCCTTATGTACATATTGAAAGATTTGACCCAACTCAAGCAACTACAGCTTGAAATACAGAGAAAAGAAAAACTAGCGGTAATTGGGAACTTAGCCGCTGGTGTTGCTCACGAAGTACGTAATCCTCTAAGTTCTATCAAAGGTTATGCAACATATTTTAAAGGCTTGTTTCCTGTAGATAGTGAAAACAGAGAAGCGGCGAACGTGCTTGTCGCAGAAACTGAAAGGCTCAGCCGAGTTATAACAGAGCTACTTGAAATTTCACGACCATCCGATATCAAACCAGAGAAAACGGATATCCGATCAATATTCAACACAACTTTGAGGCTTGTACAAGCAGATTCTGCAGCAGATCAGAATGTTGAAATATCTTTAGAGGTGGATGATATGCTGTCTGGAATATTTGTAGATCCGGATCGCTTTGTTCAAGTGCTGATGAACATTTTTCTTAACAGTATTCAAGCCATGCCGAATGGTGGAATACTGCATACTAAAGTTTTCCTTGTGGGCAATCAAATTGTTATAAAAATAACAGACACAGGATTGGGGATGACCGACGAGACAGTACGGCAAATATTCAATCCTTACTACACGACGAAGAAAACAGGTACTGGTTTAGGACTTGCAATCGTCCAGAAAATTGTCGAGGCCCATGATGGCGAGATAGCAGTCGTATCTGAACAAGGGAAGGGCACATCCGTTACGATTACTCTACCAAACACAAATGGGTAACTGTTTATTATGAAATTTGAAATCATGATCGTTGACGATGATAAAGCACACCTATCAATGCTAAGAACTGTCCTCAAAGCCTGGGGTTACCAAACAACAGAGGTAGAGGACGGTTCAGAAGCTATTTCGAATGTTTGTGAAAAACCATTTGATTGCATTTTGATGGATGTTCGTATGGCAAATGTTAGTGGTATTGAAGCGTTAGTTGAAATTAAAAAGATCAACCCTGCTATCCCCATCATAATAATGACAGCCTATTCTTCGGTTGGAACAGCGGTAGAAGCGATGAAATTAGGGGCGTATGATTATCTGACCAAACCACTCGACTTTGATGACCTGGAACTTACGCTCAAGAGATCTTTTGAGCACTTGTCTCTTAGCCGTGAAAACAAAACCCTAAAGCTACTACTCTCATCTAATGATTCCCTCTCATCCATTATTGGTTCAAGCCCTTCAATGGTTGAATTAAAAGAGATGATCCAAACTATTGCACCTTCTGAGGCCACTGTTCTAATCCTTGGTGAAAGTGGTACCGGAAAAGAATTGATTGCTAAAGCAATTCATGGGTACAGTTCCAGAAATAACAAACCTATGATTACAGTAAATTGTGCAGCTATAACCGACACTCTTTTGGAATCTGAGTTGTTCGGACATGAAAAGGGTTCATTTACCGGTGCAGATAGACGACGAGATGGTCGTTTCATGCAAGCCCACAAAAGCACAATATTCCTTGATGAGATAGGGGAAGTTCCCCTTGGTATGCAAGCTAAATTGCTGCGAGCGATTCAGGAACGAGAAATTCAGCGAGTTGGTGGCGATGACACTCTATATGCAGACGTACGAATAATTGCTGCTACAAACAGCGATTTACTTGAAAGAGTAAAAGAAAAAGAATTTCGAGAAGATCTCTACTACCGTCTAAATGTAGTGACCTTGGATGTTCCCTCATTAAACGACAGACGCGACGACATTCCTATACTGGCGAAATACTTTCTTGTGAAACATTCCGAAAAAAACAGAAAAATCATCGACAATTTTACTCCCTTGGCTATGGATTATCTCATAAAATATGAATGGCCAGGAAATGTTCGTGAACTAGAAAATGCCGTTGAACGAGCGGTAATACTGTGTAATGGGAACCATGTTTCAGAAAGAGAACTACCTCCTTCTATTACAAAAATTGTTACTAACATTGAACTTCAGAACAGTGGACTGGAAGGGATGGCAGGGTTTTCACTTGATGAAATCGAGAAAAAAGCGATCGCGCAAACTCTTGTCAAAACAACAGGAAATAAAAGCGAGGCAGCAAAACTTCTTAACATCACCAGGACAACACTAAATAATAAAATCAAGAAGTATAGTATTCAGTTTCCACAAAGTGGCACCTGAGATTACCAAGTCGAACCTAAATCCAATTGACGTCTACATCAGGTTTATATGTCTACTGTATACGTAATCAAGAAGTTGTCGCAAAAACCTAGCAACATAAAAAATATTTCTTGGCCCTCTGAAAAGCAAGATTTTCCTGACAAGAAAAATTATATTCCAGTCCCAGATGGTTTCAGATAGTCTTCGAAATTTTCTGGAAACATCAATAATTTAGAGTGCTCCATTTGTAGCTGGTTTTTCGGAAATAATTTTGAATTTTTAAAAGTGCCAGAATGCTCCATTTATGGCAAGTTCTTTGGGCATGATCAGATGCAAACTGATCAGGAAGAAGCTCAATCTACAGTAGTACTTTAAATCCGAGGATTGGCAATGGACATCTTTTTTCCATTAAAAAATCCATGAAAGATCTCTTTACCACCAATTCAGACATATCTGGCATATAGATAGATATGTATTGGTAAGTGGCAAGTTCTTACTTTACAGGTCAAGGGACCGACGAACACTCAACCAATCTTCTCAGGATCTTGACCAATATATTTCAGAGAATATCTTCCCGGTTCTCCAACAAAAGGAAGCAACAGCAAGCGAAGCAAGGTCACCTGCCTTGCAGTTCTATATGGTGTAATGCCAATTGTCATCCCCTCATGACCGGCAACAGGTTGATTCCTATAGGTGCCAAAAAGCCTGTCCCACCAGGGGAAATTAAATCCAAAATTACTGTTGGTCTCTCGTATAATTACTGAATGATGCACTCTGTGCATATCAGGCGTGACAACCAGCAGTCTCAGGTAACGATCAAGTCTTTGGGGTAGGTAAATATTGCCGTGATTAAACATGGCTGTCCCGTTTAATGTAATCTCAAAGATCAGTACGGCAAGTACCGGTACTCCAAAAGCTGCCACGATCGCCATTTTGATCCCCATTGACAAAAGTATTTCCAGAGGATGAAAGCGCAAGCCCGTGGTGACGTCATAATCAAGATCAGCATGATGGACCATATGAAGCCGCCACAATAGCGGAACAGCATGAACCATCACATGTTGCAAATAAATAATCAGATCCAGAAGCAATACTGCTGTAAACACAGATAACCAATTGGGAAGCTGCAGGATATTGAACAAGCCCCAGCCATGTTTTTGTGCAGCAACGGCAACGCCTGCGGCGGCCATCGGAAAAAGGATCTTCAACAGTATCGAGTTTAAAAAAATAATGGTCAGATTGGTAAACCAGCGTCCGGGTTTTGAGACGGTAAGGCGTCGCCTGGGTGCAATAATCTCCCAGGCAGCGATAACAGATATTACAATAACAAAACAAATAATTCTGATCTGAACTTCTGACATGTACATTGGTCCCCAACCAGCATTATTCCACCACATGGCTCCCCCCTGTTCCGGTTGACGATTTTCAGAGACGTTGTTGCCCTGGTAATACCATTCTCAATACCGGCAACACGGGATAGTTCACCAATCAGGTCATACAACTCCGGTGCGGTGAGGCTGTAATTAATAAACGGCCCATCCCGCCTGGTTGTTACTATTTCTTTCTCCCGCATGACCCTGAGGTGAAAGGAGACCAGGGTCTGGGACAGGTCGGTTTCCTCTATGATTTCAGTAATTGAACGTGACGATTTACCGATGGCATGAACAATTGCTAATCGACTTGCATCCCCAAGGACTTTGATAAATTGGGATAATTCTTCATGCAACTTATAGGTAGAAATTCACATGAGTACCTGTTTATATTATTGAGATAATATCTCACGTGTCAAGTTAACACAAAATACGATCAACCAGATTTGCCCACATTCTCCCTTTGGGGTTCATGCGTTTGAGATTGCCACACCGAAGGTATTAATTTTCCATAAATTCCCAAGCTAAAGACTACTACTGTATATATGAAATAAGTTGTCTCACAAACCTAGCAAAACAAAATGGTCTTCTTGACCTTTTGAAAAGCAAGATTTTCCTGACAGGAAAAAACAATCTCAAATCCAAGATGCTTCCAGATTATGTTCGCTTGTCACTTAAGGAAGTTTGTTAGGTTCGATGCAAGTTTCAACGACAGTATCGTTCAGTGCCGGATAGAGATTTCCACTGCCAATGAGAATGAACGGACGGGTCCAATGATTTGACCTTATTCCTGTTAGTGTCAATTAAATCAAATCATGGAAAATAGCCAGAAATGGAGCATTGTAAATTATTGATGTTTCCAGATAAGCAAGAGATAAATTGCTCCATTTTACCATTTTCTGTTGGTTGATACTACTTTCTTATCGTGCATTATTGATGGCTTTTTCAGGTCGGATCCGCTTGCATTCGATTCTACACCTATTAATCTGATTTTTCTTTTGAAGTGAGAGGAGCAATGATAAGTTGAGGTT
>WTAT01000295.1 GCA_013139415.1 Desulforhopalus sp. | reverse complement strand
AGCTGAACAATTTGCTCAAAAGCAGAGAAACCAGTGCGGTTGAAATTACAAAAGCGGTTTTTGACCGCATATCCTCACAAGAAGAAAAAATTGGGGCGTATATCACTCTGAACAGAGAACAGGCCTTGATTGACGCAGAGAAGGCGGATGAAAGACTGTCCGGGCCGGACTCCGGCAGCTTGTGCGGCATTCCCCTTTCTATAAAAGACGTCCTGTGTACTCGGGGACTCCGAACGACTGCAGGATCGAAAATTCTGGAGCCGTTTATTCCTCCTTATGATGCCACCGTTATTGAAAAACTGAGAAATTCGGGGGCCGTTATTGTTGGCAAAGTAAGCATGGACGAATTTGCCATGGGTTCGGCAAATGAGAACTGTGCATACGGAATACCGAAAAACCCATGGAATACCGAATACATATGCGGGGGCTCCAGTGGTGGGTCCGCCGCTTCTGTTGCCGCAGATGAATGTATCGCATCGTTAGGCTCTGATACTGGCGGTTCCATTCGCCAACCGGCATCTCATTGCGGTGTTGTCGGCTTAAAGCCAACCTATGGCCGGGTCTCCAGGTTTGGGCTCATAGCCTTCGCATCTTCCCTTGACCAGGTTGGTCCTCTAACCAAAGATGTGACCGATTGCGCCATACTTCTTAATGCGATCTGTGGCTATGACCCGAAGGATTCAACATCTGTCAAGGAGGGTGTGCCTGACTATTGCTCATCTTTGACAGATGGCCTGAAGGGGATGACCGTCGGAATTCCCCGGGAGTACTTTGGAGAAGGGCTTGACCCTGAAGTGGAAAGATCCATTTTGGCTTCCATTGAAAAACTGAAAGAAGCCGGCGCCCAGATCTGCGAAGTATCTCTGCCCCATACGGAATATGGTGTCGCTGCCTATTATATTATCGCCCCTGCTGAAGCCAGCTCTAACCTTGCCCGTTTTGACGGAGTCAGATACGGCAAACGAGATATGGAAGCGGAATCGCTTATCGACATGTATAAGGAAAGTCGTTCTTCGGGCTTTGGAGATGAAGTCAAACGCCGTATCATTATAGGGACCTATGCCCTTTCTTCCGGCTACTACGACGCCTATTATAAAAAGGCTTCCCAGGTGCGGACCCTCATTATGGAGGACTATAAAAAGGCTTTCAGCCAGTGTGATGTTCTTGTTTCGCCGGTAACGCCTACTCCAGCCTGGAAAATTGGCGAAAAAACCAATGACCCGCTGAGTGTATATCTTTCTGACGCGCTGACAATCCCTGCAAACCTTGCCGGAATACCCGCGATGTCTGTGCCATGTTCCATAAGCGAGGCAGGGTTGCCAATAGGTTTCCAAATACAGGCGCGCCATTTTAACGAGGAGGCCCTCCTGAAAGTAGGCTATAACCTTGAACAGCGTCTTGATCTGGTTGGTAAAAAACCACGTATATAAAAATTTATCCTACTATCATGAAACTCAAAGTCAGCAAAAATATTGAAACGCTTATTCCCTACCCTCCAGGAAAACCCCTCAAAGAGCTGGAAAGAGAATACGGTATACGTGATTCAATCAAAATGGCCTCTAATGAGAACTCCTTAGGCCCCTCAGCAAAAGCTGTTGAGGCAATTAGCAAGGCCCTTGGCACCCTGCATCGCTATCCAGATGGAAGCTGTTATTATCTTGCCCAGGCATTGGCAGCTAAAATTGGTATCAAGACGGAAGAACTGGTCTTTGGCAATGGTTCCAATGAAATAATAGAGTTGCTGGTGGGAGCCTTTGTTGCCCCTGGAGATGAAGTGATCAGTAGTCATCCCTCGTTTCTCGTCTACCAGACAATGGTTCAGGCCCGTGATGGCATCAACCGAGTGGTTCCCTTAAAAGATATGCATCATGACCTGGATGAAATCAGTGCCCAGGTGACACCAAAAACCAAACTTATTTTTCTAGATAACCCCAACAATCCCACCGGCACTGTTTTTAAAAGTAACGCTTTTGAAAAATTCTTATCCACACTCCCGGAATCTGTAATTGTAGTGCTTGATGAGGCCTATGTCGATTTTGTTGAGAGCTCTCAGCGTCTTGATATGACTTCCTATCTTCACGGAGAGAACCCTGTTGTCGGATTACGAACATTTTCCAAAGCATATGGCTTAGCAGGTTTACGGGTTGGATATGGAATCATGCCAAAAGAAATTGCCTCTTACCTCCATAGGGTTCGCCAGCCATTCAATGTTAATGAACTGGCACAGGTCGGGGCTCTTGCCTGCCTGGAGGATGAAGACCACTATAGACGGACCCTCACCATGGCCAGGGAAGGTATTGCCTGGCTCACCACAGAAATTGAAAAACTTGGCTGCCGTACCTTTCCTACACAGACAAATTTTTTCCTGGTGGACATACAGTCTGACTGCAAAAAATTGTATGAATCCATGCTCCACAAAGGTGTTATTATCCGACCAATGAGTGCCTATGGTTTTCCAACCTATATCAGGATTACAGTGGGAACTAATGCAGAAAATGAGCGATTGCTGCATGCTCTGTCTACAAGCCTTTCAGAGATCAACAATGACGAAGTCGTAAGAACTATAAATTAACCACAGAGCACACAGAGATCACAGAGGGGTAACTGCTTGTAATAAAAAGCTTTCTCTGTGGTCTCTGTGTGCTCTGTGGTGAGAAAAAGACTTTTTACAATTTTATCAACAATGACTAAAAACAAAAAAGATATCGTTACCATTGACGGCCCTTCCGGTAGTGGGAAAAGTACCATAAGCAGAACTGTCGCCTCAAGGCTCAACTTCACATATCTCGACACAGGAGCCATGTATAGAGCTGTCGGCTACAAGGCTAGACAGGATGGTGTTGATCTTGAAGATGGAGACGCTCTCAGCTGCATTCTTGACACGCTGGACCTGACCCTTCTTCCTGGAAACGGTGACACTAGAGTTCTTTTAGGTAAAAATGATATCAGTTCTG
>WTAT01000528.1 GCA_013139415.1 Desulforhopalus sp. | reverse complement strand
CTGGTCCGGGGTATCAGCATTGGTACCTTGTGTTTGTATTGGATTAATTGGTTGTTTGTTCTCCGGACCGTTGACATCTGAAGAAGGTACGTCTTCTTCACGTTCAATCTCTATCTCTGGACCTGGTGATTGCGTGTCTGCCTGCTGAACAGCAGCACCATTTTCAACTTGATTGACGGGGGAGGAGGATGGTGATGGGCTCTTTTTAAGGTAAAAATAAAAAATGACCACAAATAATACAACAACCACAATGGCAAGATAACTAAATGTATTCGATTCTCTTTTTACTCGAGACTGTGGTTGGTCTTTATTATTTTGTTTATTCATTAAATATTCACCTTATAAACGGTAGGGAAAGGAGATCCGAATCAGGGGGCAGTTTCCCAAAAAAGATACTCCATACCAACTGCAAAGTCACGGAAGAACAAGTGGATTTAAACCGAATTCGGCTAGTCATACCATAGGTGGAATTGTGACTGATTATTGGCAGGACAATCTGCACAAGATTTTTTTAATGCTTGACTGATACCTTCGAAAACACTATTTTGGGGTGGCAAAAATATAAGCTCATTGTCGTTTAAGTAAAAAATATAATAGATTAAGGCGACAAGATTTTGGTTACTCATATTAATTTAATTTGGAGGAAAGTTAATGGCTATTTCTGTTGTTGGACATGCAAATCCTGATACTGATTCAGTAACTGCTGCGATCGCACTTGCAGCTCTGCTTAACGCTCAGGGAATGGAAGCGAAGGCATGTATGCAAATCGCTGCTGCAGATCTGAACCCTGAATCCACCACCGTTTTAAAACGTTTTGGTCTCGCTGCTCCTGAAATGCTTGACGATGCAGCTGGAAAAGAAATCGCGCTCGTAGACTTTAGCGATCTTGCCCAGGGGCCTGCAAATTTAGATTCAGCTGAATTAGTTGCAGTTGTTGACCATCACAAAATTGGTGATGTCACCACTAACAATCCTATTCTTTTCAGGGCAGAGCCTGTCGGCTGTACCGGTACCGTATTGAATAAAATGTTCAAGGAAGCCGGTGTTGCAATTCCTAAAGATATTGCTGGTGGAATGTTGGCAGCTATTTTGAGTGACACAGTTAATTTCAAATCACCCACCTGCACCGAAGATGACAAGGTTGCTGTCAATGACCTGAAAGCTGTTGCTGGTGTCGCTGATACTGAAGAGCTTTTTATGGAAATGTTAAAAGCCAAGTCTGCTGTTGATGGTGTTCCAGCAAAAGACCTGCTGTTTCGTGACTACAAAGACTTTGATATGAAAGGTAATAAAGTAGGTGTTGGTCAGCTTGAACTTGCAACTCTTGATCAAGTTGCTGCTATTCGCGAAGCACTCGCAGGGGCAATGGAAGAAGTTAAGGCCGATGGTCGTCACACCGTACTGCTTATGCTCACTGATGTTGTGAAAGAGGGAACTGACCTGGTCGTTCTTTCCGATGATCCTGCTCTGATCGAAAAGGCCTTTGATACCAAACTTGACGGAAATTGCATGTGGATTCCCGGTATGATGAGCCGCAAAAAGCAGACTGTACCTAATTTGCAGAACGCTTTCGGTTGTTAATCAGAATACTCTGATTAAGAGTTGTGCTTCCGGTAGCGTCCGGAAGAATATTGAGGGCAGTTACATTTTAATGTAACTGCCCTTTTTTATTTGTGGCCTTGATTCAACACCCCACAAGGGGGTATAAGTGCCTTGGAGGTTACTTTAAGTCCCTAATTTCAAAACACTCTCCAGATTTCTTGTTTTTTACACCCCTCAAGGGGGTATTGAACTGAATGACAGGCTTTCAGGAGTAAGGCACTAATCGACCGGACAGGCAATTGTGGCAAGTTTTTTTTGATAATCAAAATTGTTGTCCCGATCAGGAGTATGGCATTGCAAGCAGATTTTTTCTGAAGGCAGACGCTCTGGAGTAACTTCGTCAGGGGAAAGAAGGTGGCGGTTGCCAGGGCCGTGGCATACTTCACAACCTATTGTTTGGCGATCAGTGCTGAGTGTAAGGAGAAAGAGCAACTCAGAATCGACTGAAGAGTGGATAACTTTACCGGCAGTTACATGGCATGGCAGACATTGGAGATTAAAAGACTGACCTTGTTGGGACAGAGTGGCATAAGCATTGGAATGCCTGGTATTCTTCCAGAATTCAGCTTGCTTTTCGTGGCAAGGAACACAGCTGCTAATGCCGGCAATCTCATCGTTTTGCAGTGCGCGGCGAACGGCTGGATCACCTGGCTGTAGAGCAGCTCGTTGATATCTGGTGAATGTATTGATACTCTTTTTTATATCCTGTACGATTATACCGATCTTTCCAGTTGGTGACTTTGGTTTGACCGGCAGAAAAGAGGATTTATAACTCTTGGCTGATAGAGTCTTTTTTTCGGTCAGGTCTGTCACCTGCTGTGCTATTTGCTTGGAAATTATTTCCCTGGATGATCGCAGCCTGTCCATTTTCTGGGAGAAATCCTTGCCAGTTAAGCTTTGTTGTTTAGCAAGCTGTTTTAACTGCCGGTCGATGGATCTGAGTCTGTTTTTTTGATAATCAGGCGATTGGGGTGAAGCGAGGTGCCAACTACCTTCGCTATTTCGGGTGATATCGAGTTTTCCTATATATTTCCCTCGACCTCCACCTTGGATGAGCAGGCCGTTTTGTATTGTCTGTGGTTGAATATTCCTCCCTTTCTGGCTAGCTGAAACAATGATGTCTATCTGCTTGAAGTTTCTCTGTATTTCTTTGTTTTCAGAGAGGTTCAGGCTGGAGAGAACAACAAGCATGTCACAGTTCTTTTGAAGTAAAGCAATTTGCTTCCGCAGCGATTTTCGCCAGTCGCTGATAACGAAATCTTCGATATTGTTTCCAGCGGCCCCTGTTAAGCCAATAATACCGATAGTCAGGTTTCCGGATTTTTTAATGATATGTGGTGAAAAAAGAAGGTTGGCTTTTTTATCATAAATATTGGCTGCTACCCAAGGGAAGGAATTGTCAATTGATCGCCGGAAAAATTCAGTTCCAGCGGACAAATCATTTGAGCTGATACCAACTGCGTCATACGACATCTGTTTATAAGCCCTGACGAGACCATAAGCGGTGATTAAGGCGGTGGTGTTGCTTATACCTTTGGAGTCTGAAAGCGCCTTTTTAAAGAGAAGATTTCCAGCGTCAACAATAATCAAGGGTTGTTGCAACTCAGCTCTTAGTTTGTCAATTATATGAGCTTTGCCGGACAGTCCGCCCAGCTGATTTGACTTTCAACCGCAGGGTTCGTATTCACCTGAAACGTTACTTGAATAGAGCAGGGAAAATGATTGAGGATTAAACTGTTTGGAAGTTTGACTAAAAGCGGATCCGGTCAAAATTAAGATAATAAAGAGCAAAAACTGAAAAATAGTTGTTGGTTTCATTGCTAATGACATTTGTCGGGTAATGGGTCTCTTTATTTGACAGCTTTCCACCTTCCCCAAGAAGGTAAATATTTGCAGTTCTAGCCTGATTGATTGGAGCTAATGTAAATAATGAATTCCCGATTACCTTTGGGGCCAAGTATGGGGGAGGGGACAGTTCCTTTGCTGATCAACCCGAATTGTTGGACAAAGGATTCAATTTTTTCTATAGCCTTAATGTGCAGTGCTGGTTCACTCACAACTCCTCCTGGGCCAACGTCATCTCGTGGAAGCTCAAATTGCGGTTTTATAAGCGCGAGAATCGTCACCTCCTGTGCAAAGAGTTTTGATATTGGGGGAATAAGGGTGGTCAAGGAAATAAACGAAACATCCATAACTGCTAGATCAATGTGGTCACTATTGATATCTTTTGCAGTGATGTTTCTTGCGTTGAAGCGTTCGAGAACGACCACTCTGGGATCCTGCCTGATTTTCCAGGCAAGTTGTCCATAGGCAACATCAACAGCGTGCACTTTTCGGGCATTGTGCTGGAGAAGGCAATCCGTAAAGCCACCGGTGGAAGCACCAATATCAAGAGAGATCAGGCCAGAAGGAGAGACACCAAAATGGGACAGCCCTTTTTCGAGTTTCAGGCCACCCCGTGAGACATACCGACATTTTTCTTTAATGCGGATCGACACGTCTGTTGAATATGATCGCCCTGGTTTATCCGACACCTGTTCATTAATATATATTTCTCCGGCAATTATCATTGCCCGTGCTGTTTCGATTGTAGGGGCAATTTTTCTGCGGATTAATATCTGATCAAGACGATCTTTCAAAACATCATTTTCCGTATATTAAAGCTTGCCAAGTTTTTGCTGAGCTATCGCCGCTTCAGGCGAGGAACTGTACTTTTTAACTAATTTTTTATAGATGACTTTTGCGGTGTCCTTGTCGGCGAGTTTTTCAAAGGCCATGGCTTGATTAAGCATTGCTTCCGGGGATTTGGCATGACCCGAATGCTGAGAGATGATGTTTTGATACTGCATGATAGCCTTATCATATTCCTTTTGCTTAAAAAAGCATTCACCCATCATAAACCGTGCATCAACGCTATTTGGGGAAGATGAATTGCCAGCTATCTGTTCGAATAGTGAAAACGCTTCCTTATACTTACCCTTTCTATACAGTTTCTGGGCTTTGTTATAGTCGTCAGACGGCTGTTCTCCAGCAATGGAATTTTCGACTTGAGAAACAGGGGTCTGTTTTTTCGCGGTACTACTGGTAAGTTGTTTCGCCTGAGTAGTTTTGGGTTTTGACTGTGTCGGGGCCTTGGCGACCACACTCCGTTTGACTTTTTTCTGAGTCAACCGGATATATTTGACACCGCTCCGTGAACTCAAGTTGGAATTAGCTGATTTTGACCTTGTTTTTGCAAGTTCTGCTGCAAGAGCTGCATCTTTAGCTCTGCGCTCGGCCTCCTTTATACGAGCCTGCTGGATGGCATTGACACTCTTTTGTTGCAATCTCAGTTTCTCGTTAAGCGCTTTCATCAATCTTGCATCTTTCTCACGTTGAGCTTCTTCGAACTGCCTCAGTGCTTCTTCGCGCTTGGTTGCTTCTGTCAGGGCAACAGAGGAAATGGTCGCTTCAAGTTCTTTATTTTGCTCTCTGAGTCTTTGGTTTAAATAATATGTTTCCTCAAGCTGGCTCTTCATCTTAAGAATATCCTGTTCAACCATATCGACCTGGCCAGAAGCAGCAGCCTGACGTTTCTGGAGCTGGCCGACTGTAGTAGACTTCATATCCTCAAGTTTTTTATTTACAATACGCAGTTGATAGCGTAGTTCTGCAAGTTCAGCCTGTGATGCACATTGGACAAGAAAAGGTGCAACTGAAGCAAGGAGGATAAAGTTGAATACTGTTTTTTTCATGATATTTTTTATTAACTAAAATTATTCGATGGATGCCTTACCTTGACCATTGGGGATAATTTTGGCTGCCGGGAAGAGTGAAAAGTCTTCTTTGAAATGAACCGTTTTTCATTATAGCGTATATCTGGTTTTTTTTGCCATCACGTTTTGCAAATATGATTTGGTTGCCGTCGGGTGACCAGCAGGGCGATTCGTGGTAATTGAGATCTTTTGTCACCTGATTAGGTGGCTTGTTGTTGTATGGATTGAGGGTAAATAACTGGTATATGCCATCCCGTAAACTGGAATAGACGATAAGGTCTTCGCTTGATGACCAACAGGGCTCGGCATTTTCAGAGCCTTCAAAGGTCAGTCTTTTAACCTTTCTTGTCCCCATCTCCATAAGATAAAGTTGCGGACTCCCACTTCGATCGGAAACGAAAACCACATGGCTGCCGTCAGGTGACCAGGTAGGGGAAACATTGATTCCTGCACGACTGGTCAGCTGTTCAACTATTTTACCCTTGGCGTCCAATAAGTAAAGGTCTGGATTGCCGTTTTTAGACAGGGTGAGAATCATGTGTTTACCATCGGCTGACCAGGCCGGAGCGAGATTTAAACCCTTGCGCCTGGAGAGTGCCCGCGTGGTTTTGTTCTGCCGTAAATCTGTAATGTATAAATTCTGATTACCGCTATGATAGGAGGTATAGGTCAAGAAATTTCCTCCAGGGACGAACCGTGGGGAGACGGTAAGGTGCTTGTGTCGGGTAATTTGTTTGAATTTTGTACCTAAAATGTCAGTCATGAATACTTCTTTTACATTCTGCTCACCGTTGATAAAGGCAATCCGGGTAGTAGCAATACCCGGTTTTCCCGTCAGTGTTTTGATGACGCTGTCGCAAAATTTAAATATCATTTGCTCTTTTTGCTCCATCGAACCTGAGAAGCTTTTGCCCATGATAATCTCATTTCCGGCTACATCCAGCAGTCTCATTTCAAGTTTAATTGAGTCGGATTTGATCTCATATTGACTTAAAATGGAATAATCTGCGCCAAGCTTTTTCCGGTCGTCGGCTTGGTTGCCACCAAATTCATTGCTGGGAATTATAGAGATGATGCCATGAAACTCTAGTGACCTGCTGAGAGTATCGGCAAGTTGCCTGCCTAGAATTTGTTTTTGCTGGGGTAACCCTTTGTTTTGAAACCATGGTACAGCAATGTTGATTTTTCGGGTTTCTGATGCTGTAATATCAAGATAGACACGTTCTGCACCAATTGTGGGCTGCGCAAAACACAAAAGAACAAGGAAAATAAAGATATATCGGATTGTAAACATTGTCATTGTACCTTTTGCATAAGCTGGTTTACTGTATACTGCCCGGCCTGAAACGCAAGCCGATTTCAAACTGTTGTTTTTTCAAGGCTGGTGGAATCGGAGGCATGGGGGCTGCTGCTTCTATTGTTTTACTGACAAACTGATCAAAAACTCTGTTGCCTGATTTGCTCTCAAAAAGCATATTGGCAATTTTGCCGTCTTCACTGATAGTGATTACCACGACGGTAGTTAAGTTTGGGTCTTGCTGCAGGTATTCAGGAGGTGCCCAGTACTGATGTAATCTGTTGAAAATAGATGCCAGGTATTGACTTTCGAGAAGATTTGAGCTGCTACCGGCAGCAGTGACTGAGGTCTGGTTGCCGGTATCTGGCGATGACTTTTCCTGCAAGTCATTAGCAGGTTGTTGCGGTTGGAGCAGCTTTCGTTCAGATTCCAGAGCCGCCTGAGCCAGCTTGGCCTTTTCCGAAAGGAGTTCTTCCTCCCTGATTGCTTCTGCAAGCCTCTGTCTGTTAATTCGTGCAATCTCTTGCTGGCGGGCTTGGTTTTCCGGTGGTTTAACCTTTTGAATTTTCTTCTTCTTTAAAGGTTTCAGGGAAATCGACTTTTGTGGACTGGGGGCTACTTTTTCCTGCATCTCAGCAATCGGAGCAATTTTTTGTGCTTTGCGTGGGGGGGATATTACCGGAGGTGGAGTTGTTTCCTGTGCTTTGATGGGAGGTGGCTGACCGGCTGTGGGTTCTGCTATATTGATGATACTCACCGTGTAGATGTCAGCGAATCTCGGCTTGGCTTCAAAGATACCTGGTAAATATAATGCTCCCAAAAGGGCCAACACATGTATGCCAATGGCCAGATTCAGGGGGAGTTTCCATTCATTTGGCAGCATAGCGGTAACTCGATAAACGTGGTCCACTCTTCTACTCTTTCTCAGGAGGCTTGGTAATCATGCCAATTTTATCAAAACCAACCGATTTTACGTCTGCCATAACCGTGACAACGTGGCCATAGGCGACGTTCTTGTCAGCCCGGAGGAAAATGGGTTGGTTTTTATTGGAGTCATAATTCTTCTGCAGTTCCTGAACCATAAGAGCGCGAACGAGAGGGATATTGTTGATGCTGATATCACCCTCTTTACTAATGGTAATTACAATAGGTTTTTCTTCTTGCCGGAGTGACTTTGCCGTGGTTTCAGGCAGTTCCACATTGACTCCCTGGGTCATCATCGGGGCGGTTACCATGAAGATGATCAAAAGTACCAACATGACGTCGACCATAGGGGTCACATTGATATCAGACACCAGTTTTTTTCTGTGGTTGCTTCTTGCTGGACCCATTGTTCTATACTCTGCTCAATAGATTTCGTTCTACGAGATTCAGAAAGTCGGTGGAAAAGTTGGAGATTTCCCCGTCAATTTCATCAAGTTTATTGGAAAAATAATTGTAGAAGATAACTGCGGGAATAGCAACGGCAAGACCTGCTGCTGTGGCAACCAGTGCCTCGGAAATTCCAGGAGCGACAACAGCTAGCGAGGCTGAGCCCCTCTGCCCTATATCGTGAAAAGAGGCCATGATACCCCAGACTGTGCCAAACAATCCGATAAAAGGAGCCGCGCTTCCGGTTGTGGCCAGAAAGGGGAGGCTGCTGCCTAGTTCGTTGATTTTCTGCGATGCGGCTTTCCTTACTGCACGTTTAAGGTTGTCCATAGTGGCGAGCTGCATATCAAGAGTGTCCACCCCTCTGCCGTCATCTTTTCTGTTACGGATTTTGTTGATTTTTTCAAGTTCGCCAAAACCAGCAACGAAAACCTCCGCCTGTGGGGAATACTCAAATTCAGAAGCGGTATTGTATGCCTCACTTAGATTAGTGGAGTTCCAGAATGTCTCAACAAAGTCTTCCGAATCAAGGCGTACTTTTTTGAACAAACGAACTTTAGTTATTACTATAGTCCATGATACAAGCGAAAAAATGAGCAGGGTAAGCATCACCAGCTGACCTACCGGACCTGCATGTAAAATCATATCGGAAATTGATAGCTGCACGAGTGGATCCTTAATCTATAGACAACACGAGTAACTTGTTATTACTAAGTGCCCCGGCTAACCCGGTTTTTTTAATAAAAAGAATAGTAAATGTAATGTGTAATTTCAGAAGTGGTATCTTACCTGCTTTAATTAAAAATTCAACAGGTCAATTGATGGAAAAGAGTTCGTCAAGCAGGGGTGCCCCTTTACCCAAAACGATGAAATTATACCTCGGAAGCGACCATTGCGCAGGCAAAACTTACCTGAACGGCTGATTTACCTCTGACCGTCAGAGTACCCTTGAAAAAGCTTACGGAGGATACGGATTCCGTCAGTTGTACCTTTATCTGGACAGTATCCCCGGGGAGGACATTTCTTTTGAATTTAGCGTTGTTAATGCGGGTCAAAACAGGAACTGTATGCTTATCTGAATCTTGTCGTTGTGACATCTTTCCCATAAGCAGGGCACCGCTCTGAAAAATAGCTTCGCAGAGGAGTACTCCGGGCATTATCGGGTTGTCTGGATAATGGCCCTTAAAAACATCCAGGTTTGCAGGAATTATTTTTTCTGTGACAATGGTATCGCCTGCAAAAGAGATGATTTTATCCACCCATAAGAAAGGAGGACGGTGGGGGATTAGCCTGGAGATTTCATCAAAAGAGCCCACCATTACAGTCCACCGTTAACTTCCAATACAGTACCGGTTATATAGGTCGCCCGGTTCCCAGCAAGAAATAGAACTGCATCGGCAACTTCTTCGGGGGTTCCGAACCGACGCATCGGCACCATTTTCTTATAGGCAGTAAGCTGTTCCTTGCCTAAATCGTTTATGAAATCAGTGGATATAAAACCAGGAGATACGCAATTTACTGTAATTTTTTTCTTAGCGACTTCTTTTGCAAGTGTTTTGGTCAGGGCTACCTGCCCGGCCTTTGATGCTGCATAGTTCGCCTGGCCGGGAAAACCGAGTTTGGCTACCGGCGAAGTGATATTGATTATTCTACCGTATTTATTTTGCATCATGAGCAGCACAGCCTGCTTGGCCATTAAATAGGTCCCGGTCAGATTGATGTCAATTACCTGTTGCCATTGTTCAGTCTGCATCAAAGCGAGTACGGCATCTTTGCGGATACCCGCGTTATTTACCAGGATATCGAGGGATTGGTATTTTTCCTCCACCATAGCGAAAAGGGCGGTTACCTCAGCCTCTTTGGCTATATTGCATTTCAGAAGTTCAAATTTCGAGGAAAACCTCTTGAATTCATCAGAAAAGGATGCTGCGGCTGCGGTATTTCCGGCATATATCCCTATGACAGTTGCCCCCGCTTCGAGAAAATGTACTGCAATTGCCCTGCCGATGCCTCTTGTTGCCCCGCTGACAACTACGGTCTGACCACTAAAATCTTCCATATCATCCTTTATGTCCTGAGGAAACTGTCAACATCATTTGCGACAATAACTCCGTAATTGATTGCTCCCAGCCAGCCGGACATGATTATTCCGACGGAACCGACATGAAATAGCCCGGCAACCTCCTTGAAAATTGATCGAGATATATCTAATCCTTCAAACTTAGTCCCAAAAGATGTCCCTTGGGTGTGCAAGGTGTAGCTGTTGAATGTTCTAGGCGTGGCAGCTTCGGCCCAGTCAATTTTTTCTTTTACACCGGGAAGGTATTTGTTCAGATCAGATATGGATCTGGAGATAAGAGACTGCTTTTCAAGCTGGTATGTCTCTTCGTCAAGCTTAGCCCAGTCTTCGAAGCGGCTGTTCATGGAGGCGACGATGGTGTAGCGGTCTGCTCCCGGTCTGGTTTTTGGGTAGTAAATGGAAAATGTTTTTGATTTGGTTTTCATGTCGAGCAGTTCCTCAGAATCAAATTCCGGTGATTTGGAAGTGAAAAGGAGATCACCGACCTCTTCGATTTGTTCACCTTCGCGTATCCCTAGATAAACCTGGCAGCTAGAAGTATTGACCCGTATCTTATCGGCTTTTTCGAGAAACTCATCAGAATATACCTCACGGTCAGTGAGATTTTTTATGGTATTTGTAATACCGCTGTTGGAAACAACTGCTTTCGAGGAAATTATTTTACCATGAACGGAGATTCCTCTGACCTTGCCTTTTTCAGTAATAATTTTATCAACCTTTGCCCTGGTGCAGATGGTGACGCCGTTTTTCTCAAGTTCATCGGTCATCATTCCGATCAGTTTATCAGTACCACCCTCAAAGGTGTAAACCCCTTTGTTCATGAAATTGGAAAAAACGATACCGTAGGTAATAGCAGGATCTTCCAAGGTCGAACCGTTGGCGTAGGTTATCGGCTCCATGAGTAACCTGTGCACATCACTTCTTCCAGGGAAAAAACGCTCAAACAATTCCCTGGTCGTCATCGTCTGGTCATCATAAAAATTCATACCGGCAACGGTTGAAAAGAATTTGTTGATTGTTTCCCTGGGGACTTTGAAATGAGACCTGAGGAGTTCGGTGAAATCCTCCTTGTCAAAGGTAGTGCGCAATGAAAACTGCGGATTGTCAAAAACAATATTCGGCAGTTGGACGATGGACTGCATAATCGCCTTATTCCAGTATTTCTTGCAGGTTTTAACCATCCCGAAAGGAAAACCGTGCAGGGATATGTCGAAAATATGGCCCCGGCGTTTAAACCAGGTGGAGAGTCCACCCAGTCTATGATGGTGTTCAAGCAGCAGGACTTTATGGCCGCAATAGGCCAGGCGGTTGGCTGTTGTCAGTCCACCGAGGCCAGATCCGATTATGATAACGTCGTACTTGTCGTCCAATTGGGAAAATGAAACAGGCATATAATCGCTGATTAATAAAAGAGGATTAATTAATATTTATCTTATAACTTGGGCAGGATGTGCTGATTGACGATCGATACCCCGCTGAGCATGGAGCCAATAATTCCAAGAAATCCTTGATCAGTACCGGCAAGAAAAAGATTGGTGAATCCGAGATCCCCGTCTTTTGTTTTGGTCGGGTTTCCGTAAATAGCCCCTTCAATCTTTGAAGTGTAACGCTCAATGGTAACAGGAGTAAAGGAGTTTTCATATATAATATTTGACGTGAAACTGCCAATGAGCTTCTCAAGACATTGGCTGGAGCGGTGTGAGATGGCTTTCTTTTGGATTTTGTATTGCTCTGTGTCTAGTGAGAGCGCTTTCCACTGATTAAAATTTGCCAGATGTGTGGAGCGAATTTCTCGTAAGTCCTTGGGCTCCAGGCCCTTGAAATTTCCAGGGAAGCAGATGACCCCACTCGAAAAATCGACATAATCATCTGGGTTTTTGTATGAGAATTGGTCAGCATCATTATAAAAAATAATAGTTTTGTCCCGGGGGAGGTGTGCTGCAGTTTTTTCAGGAACCTGATAGATAGTTTCAACAAAACCAAGTCGTTGACAATCAGCAGATGGCGTGTTCGGTTCCTTCCCGAGGAGACTCATCGTCTCATCGCGACCGATGGTAGAGAGGAGATGGTCACATTCGATAACTTCCCCGGACACCAGGACCACACCAATTGCTTTGTTCTTGTGATGAATAATCCTTTCTACACCGCAGCTCTTCCTTAGGTTGCCACCGAGAAGAAAATAATGGGCAACCAGGAAATCAAGGAAATCTTTGATAGTTCCACGAGGGCGAAACATACCCTCTTGATAAATCGCCTGAAACATAATGGCGAACTGGGACAGATCCATGTCGTTTTCGTGGCTGGAACCATAATACATCAACGGGCAAAGAATCATGTCAACGAGAAGTGGATCTTCCAGACAATTCAAGAGAAACTTCTTTGCTGAGTTGAATGGGGTGAGGATGAAGGGGTCGAACTCACGAAGAAAATCAAGTAATCTTTGGAATTTCTCGCTGGCTTGGGGAAATTTATTGCTGATTTCAGTTTGGAACAGATCAAAATCGTTGGAAAATTTCAAAGATGTGCAGCCACGGAACACTACTTCACTCTGGTGTTGCTCACAGAAGGTGAGCTCACTTCGTCGAAGCTTCAATTGACGCAGCAACCTGTTTAGGGGAGCTCTTTTGTCTTTGGGCCCGGCGTAATTGGTTATGGCATGCAGGCCAGTTTCGTAAAGAGTTTTATTTCGGTAAAAATAAGAATTGAGACCGCCAAGTCGGGAGTGTTTTTCTAAAAGGAGAACATTTGGATTGAACCGTGCTACTCGGATGGCGGCGGCCAAACCTGAAAGACCACCACCGATAACCAGAAAGGGAACTCTCACAACATCAGGCGTTTTTTAAAAGCGGTTCTAGGTAGATTGCGCAACTGTTGAGGGTAGCGAGATTGGGATAATCTTCCTCTGGAATCTGTAGCTTATGCCGTTTTCTAAGTTCCATCACGATATCAAGAAAATCCATTGAGTCCAGATCCAATTGATCACGTAAGGGTTGATCGGCATCCAGACTGTCAAAGTCTGCTTCGTCATCTATATCTTCAATAATTTCCAGTATCAGATTTTTGATCTCTTCACTTGTCATGTAATTCTCCGGCTTCGACGTGTGGGGTAAAAAAGTTTCAAATATTAAGACTCCCTAAAAGTGAGGGAGTATGTATTATAATTACAGCAAAACACTTCCTATAACATACCTGAGCATTCTTGGTTATAATTATTTTAACGCAACAGGGAAAAAATTAGCTGGCAGTGTATTTTTTTACGATCACTGTGGAGTTGATACCGACCATTCCAAATGAATTATTCAGTATCGTGTCAATAGACTCTGCTTGAATCGCTTTATTAATCACCAGGTTGTTGAGGTCACATTCTGGATCGAGGTTTTCTATGTTAATGGTAGGGTGCACAATTCCGTCATCAAATGAAGGCAGGTTTCCTGCCAGTTCCAATACACCAGCAGCGCCCATTGCGTGACCGATGATACTTTTGGTATTGTTTATGTAGGTGCTTTGACTATCGGCGAAGACTTCTCGTATGGCTTTGCATTCTTCAATATCACCCTGTTTAGTACCGGTCGCATGGGTATTCACTATATCGATCTCTTCCGGTCGCAACGAGGCTCTTTGCAACGCAAGGTGCATACATTCCGCCTGTCGCTTGCCATAGGGGAGGACAAAATCCCTGGCATCGGAATTCATTGCATATCCGACAATCTCTCCGTAAATGTGGGCTCCTCTCTCCAGGGCTTTTTCTAGATACTCCAAAGTGTAAATGCAGGCACCTTCGGAGATGACGATACCATTCCTGTCAGTGTCGAATGGCCGCGATGCCAATCTCGGATCTTCCGCTTCACCCAGAGCTCCCTGTGCTTTAAAACTGGCGAAAATGCCGAATGATCCAACTGATTCTGAAATTCCACCGGCAAGAGCCATATCGACCTCGCCAAGCCTCATCATTTGAACTGCCTGGATGAGCGAGGCGTTACCGGCAGCGCAGGCCGCGCCAATGACATAATGTGGACCTGTAATGCCGAGATTCATGGTGATTTCGCCAGCGGGATTGTTTAAAACCGTTCGTGGATTATGGTGGTGGCTCCAGTAATCGACATTGTGGCCGTATTTGCTAATATTGTATACTTCGTTTTCAGTTTCCACAGTGCCATGCTCGGTCAGACCAATGTACACGCCGATTTTTGAAGAATCGTACCTTGCTATATCTAAGTTGCCGTTCTTTAACGCTTCATTGGCACAATACACTCCAAGACAACCGGCACGGGTACCTTTCTTGTTTTCTTTCTTTTTTCGATAAAGCGTTTCCGGAAACGAACATATACCAGCCGGAGCCTTGCCAAAATATCTCAGTTCGACATCTTGGATCTCACTGACACCATTGATTAACTTTTCTCTGTATTCTTGGAGAGTTGAGCCATTTGGCGCGGCGAGTCCGATTCCGGTGATAACTATTCTTCGATTTTGCATGGTAAATAGTATTTTTTGATGAGGAATATTATATTGAAGAATTTCAATTATTGTAACTGAACAACAGTGAATATATGGAAATCTGGTTAAGATCTATCTTTTTGAACTTTGTGTCAAGACAAGAGCATAGAAGTCTAGAGTAATTGGCTGGAAAATTCAACATTAATAGTAGCTGAGACAATTCAAAAGGGGGGATAGTGAATTACTGATCATGGAATTATATAACTGTATTATGCAAGCCAGAAATACTCAGTCAATGAAGGTGAAGAGTTCGGGTGCAGTAGTTTTCTTTCCTTGTTGCTTATAATTGGTTATTATATATTGGTTACTATATATTTGTAAAAATGTTTCTTGCATGCCTTAAAGTCCATATATTTTGTGGTCTGTCTTCTATCCTGAATCGAGATATTTTTATGTATGGCTTACCTCTATTTAACTTAAGGATTTTGCAGTCGCCAGGATTCGGATGCAAAACATAGGAAATTGGGAAACGATTATTACATATCTGTACTCCATTTTTTTTGATAAATCCCAGACTGAAGATTTCTAGTAATAATGGTTACCACCTCTGTTTTAAATCGAATGATTGCTTGAAATCCTTTGTGAGTTATATCTGATGAAAAATAAAATTGGACAACCTGTCGATATTGCGGAAAATATTGCAAAGAACATCGCTGCTGCTGAAAAAGAGCGGAGGGAACTCCGGTTTGCATATAATCTCAACAATTTTGAAAGGGGCAATGTCCAGGTTCTGAAAAACGATGAATTTATTGCGGGGCTGAGATCGTATCTCTTGGCAGATCCTAGTGAGAACAAAGATATAAAATTAAAACTTCTTAAACGTATTGGTGAGGGGGCCATTGTTGAAGAAATCCCAGTGAGGGAGAGGGCGTTGGCATTACTATCCTCCACCACGGAATTCTATCTTGACCAAAACGAGGCACAAAACATGCTTGTTTTAGTGCATGGCCTTTGTAACTGGCTCGAATTTGAGACTGAATTGCTTCCCGGTTTTTCCGTTTTGATCAAGAGGCTTGAAGAAGTTTTGGATTGGTCAATGGATAACTCATGTTGGGTTGAAGTAGAAGAGGTGGTTATCCTCCTGTACCGGATTCAGTCAGGTAGTTTAAAAAAAAGCAGGGTAATTAAAAGTCTGACGAACAAAACATTACAGAAACTTGAGAAAAAAGATATCCTTGAAAAGTTTACAGATGGGTATCTGCTTGGGAATGAACAACAACACCTTTTTCAAAATATACTTCATTCCATAGGTCCCAAAGCAGCAACATATCTGTTCAACCGGGCTATCTATAGTGACAGTAGATCAGAAAAGTTCGATTTGCTCGACCTGATATCTACGTTTGGTAATTCAGCGGTTCCCGCCCTTGAAGATTGCCTGAAAAGCGATCCGCCATGGGCAGTCGTGAAAAATATCATTTACATCGTTTCGGAAATCAAAAACGATGCACATTATGCCCTTGTTGCAAGATATTTTGGCCATTTTGACGAACGGATACAACATGAAATGATCCGTTGTGTCTTGAAATTAGGCGGACAGATGATAAAACCCCGTTTAATTAAGGGCCTTGATTTTGTCCAAGATCGTCTGAAGGTTCATATACTCCGCCTGCTTGTCGAGCAGGAAGACAACGACGAAAATGTTTTAGCGGCCATTCTCAATCTGGCCGGAAAGAGAACAACCTTTTCTGTGCAATCAGGAGATGATTTGCCGCATGCTCTCATAGCAGCATTGAAAACTTTTCCGTGCAGAAAGAGTGTCGAGCAGCTCGGAAAAATGAGGGATGAATTCTCAAGGAAACAGGGAACCGAACAACTTCTGCTTCACATAGATGAGGCACTGATGGTTATTGAGCCAAAGATGAGACATAGCCTTCAGGGTGTTGATGGTCTTAAAGATATTGTGTCTTTTGATAACGACCCTGTTCAGCGGCAACTGGCCTCCGAAAAGGTTAGAAAAATAGAGGAGGAAGTTCAGCTTCTCGTGCGTGCCGGTGATGTACAGCAGGCCGGACAATTGATTTATGACCAGGCGATCACTGCGGCAAAAACAACTGATTTCCCTGTGGCAAGATTATTGCTGACCAGACTTTTGGAAATCAACCCTATGGCACTTACTGAAGCCATTGAACTTGGGGATTTTATTGAGGAACAAAAAAATAAATCGATCACCAGTCATCATCTTGAGATATGGAGCGAGTTGTATGATGAAATGACTACTGAGGAGTTCAGTGAACTTTATCATTCTCTGCGACAGGAAAATTATCGTAAGGGCGATATCATAGTTCAAAGCGGTGAGAACGACAATAATTTATATTTTCTCAACTCTGGCTATATTAGTCTTAGCTGCAACGTTGGTGGAAGAGAAATTTTTCTTAAAAGAATGCAGCCCAGCAATGTGCTGGGTGGCGACCAGTTTTTTTCCAATTCTGTTTGGACTGTAACTCTGAGAGCTCTTTGCGAAATCCAGGTCCATGTCTTGGATCATGCAGTGTTAAAAAAAATTGCGGTTGACCATCCTGGCATCGAATACAAGTTGCGCAAGTATTGTCGAAAACATACTCAAGTGTCGGAATTATTAAAAATGTCAGGGGGGGATCGTCGGGAATATGCCCGTTACTCTGTGGTCCTTCAGACCAGAAATAATTTGATGGACCCCTATGGAAACAAGGAAAAACGGACTTTTAATGGTGAACTTTTTGATATTTCCAGGCAAGGAATGGCATTTACGATAAGAATCTCAAATACCAACAAAGCCAGGTTACTCCTGGGCCGACATATTAAGACAGTCATCATTGTCGGAAATGAGGAGCTCCCGCCACTAATTGGTGTTGTCGTCGGTGTCAGGTTATATGCGCCGATTGTGCAGGATTTCTCAGTTCATGTTAAACTTTCTAAAAAAATTGATGAGACTTCTTACAACAAAATCCTCTCTGTTGCCAGACGAAATCAATAATTGCTATTTAGTGCTTCGTGTCAGGAAAAATATTTAAAAATAAGCTTGTTGTTCGCGGACTGGAAATCTCACCGCCTATTGCTCTCGCGCCAATGGTTGGCATCACCCATTCGGCTTTTCGCAGCCTGGTACAGGGTGAGGGCGGGGTTGGACTACTTTTTACCGAAATGCTGGCCGCAAAACGGCTGCCCCATGATAGCGAATTATGTTCGCCTCTGCTTATCAGGGATGAGTCAGAAAAACCCCTTATATATCAAATTATTACCTCAAATGAGGTAACTATCGAACCTGCGGTGGAAAAACTGCATAAGCTTGGGGCTCAGGGCATTGATCTTAATCTTGGTTGCCCGGCACCAGTGCAAAGACGGCAGGGAGCGGGGGCCATACTTGCTGGTAACCATAAGCAGCTCCAAAAGGTTCTTTGCAGCCTGAGAAAGAGCACCGAATTACCGCTGAGTGTGAAGATTCGTCTGGGGCACCGTCTCGCCGGTGATGAATTGCGATCATTCTGCCTATTTCTTGAGGCAGAGGGCGTAGATATGATTACTATTCATGCAAGACTGAATGGAGAAAAGTTTTGTCGTAAACCTCGGTGGGCGGTAATTGGTGAAATTAAAGATGCTGTTTCCGTGCCGATTCTTGCAAACGGAGGAATCTTTTCTCCAGCGGATGCAAGGAGATGTATCGAGCTCTCCGGCGCTGACGGCGTGATGATTGGTCGAGGAGCAGTCGAGCGACCTTGGTTATGTGGTGAGATTGCCAGAGAACTCTACGGTATTGGAGAAGGTCGCAAACAAACTGAAAGCTCAGAGATTTATGCTCAATTTATAACCCTGCTTGAGCAGCGATTTGCACCGGAAAGACGCTTAGGTCGTCTGAAACAGTTTACTCGATATTTTGCTGCGTCATTTCCGTTTGGCCATCACCTTGCGGCATCGATCCAGAACAGTGATTGTATTGAACAGGCACGTCGGAGAGCAGCGATTTTTTTCGCTCGGTCAATGTGTTAAAAAAAACATCATTGTAACTCCGATAAACTGTACTTTTGAGTACCTCCTCAGGGTCCATCACTTATCTGAGGGGGATAATGATAAGAGTATAATTTCAAAGACACTAACACCCCACAAGGGGGTATAAGTGCCTTGCAGGTTACTTTAAGTTTCCAATTTCAAAACACTCTTCAGACTTCTTGTTTTTATGACAGAAAATCTGGAGTAAGACACTAAGGAGAACGAGATGATAGATCTTATAAAAAAAGCTGTTTTGACGGGTGTCGGGGTTGCGTCTCTGACTAAAGATAAAATTGAAGATCTCGCAAAAGAATTAATAGACAAGGGGAAAATGTCCGAGCAGGAGGGAGAAAAATTAGTTCAAGAAATGTTCAGCTGTGCTGAGGAATCCCGCGAAACGATGAAAAGTCAGACAGAGAGCGTTGTGCAAAACGCTATTGCCAAAATGAAACTGGCCCGCGTTGAGGATGTCGAGCTCTTAAAAACAGAGATTGAGCGGTTACGGGAAGAGATTTCTTCTCTAAAAAAAGAGACTGAGTAGGACACGAAATCCAATAAGTGCTGGATTAGTTCCCATCCGAAAACTGTTCTTTCGGAGTCTACGCTACCTGTCCAATCTCATCGTTATGCTCAAATTTTTTTTGCATGCCTCGATCTCGAACAAAATCCTTGGTTTTCGGACGGAAACTAGTTTAATTCTTGAGGAATTTTGTTCGTATCATTTTCGTTAAAATGTTCATCTCTGCAAGTTTAGATAAATGGAGAATCACTCCATACAAGAGAGCCGCTGACAGGATGAGCAGCAATAACGAACCACTCTGGTGGATGACGGAACCGTGCAACCAGGCATTAAAATATGGCAGCAAATACCAGAGTAAACAGGTAAGGGCCAGGGTCGCAAATGTTATCTTCAGCAGGCTTTTGCAAAGGTAAGCAAGGGGAAAACCGTTCAGGTTCCTGTATAATACGATCATGAGAAAAAGAAAATTGATCAACATTGTGCACGAAGTGGAAAAAG
This sequence comes from Desulforhopalus sp., assembly GCA_013139415.1. Classification (GTDB taxonomy): domain Bacteria; phylum Desulfobacterota; class Desulfobulbia; order Desulfobulbales; family Desulfocapsaceae; genus Desulforhopalus_A. The sequence goes on along the minus strand of WTAT01000528.1, from coordinate 19,189 downwards.
CAATTGCCAAGTGCTGAAAGCGGTCAATAGTCAGGTTGATAATAATGATGTTGATAACAATCGCCATAAAGCTGGCAATGACCGGATAACGGGTTTTGTCGAGGGCGTAAAAGGCGGGTACCAGCACTTTGTTTGAGGAATAAGCAAACAGCCCCACCGAATAAAGGGCCAGTGTCTGCGCCGTTGCCAGGGTGTCTTTTGCGGTAAAGGCGCCGTGCTCAAAAATCAGTCGGATAATCGGCTCCGCAAGGACAATGAGTCCGGCCGTGGCTGGGAGGGTTAAGGCAAAAACCATGGTGAGGGACGACACCATGGTTTTTTTCATTTCAGCTATATTTTTTTTTGCAGCCTGCTTGGCCAATATAGGCAACATTGCGATCGACAGAGCAACACCGAAAATGCCGATGGGCAGCTGTACAAGCCTGAACGCATAATAGAGCCAGGAAACGGAGCCTTCGGCGCAGGATGAGGCAAAGTTGGTGTTGATGAAAATGTTGATCTGGGTGGCGGATAACCCAACGGTTGCAGGAATCATCAGTTTGAGAATCCGACGCAAGCCGGGGTCTGAAAGATCGATAGTCGGCCTGTATCTAAAACCGGTTTTGAGCAATGAGGGGATCTGGATTCCGAGTTGCAGCATTCCTCCGATAAGTGTGCCGATAGCCATTCCGACTATGGCCGGTTGTCCAAAATGTGGCAGGGTAAAAGCCAGGCTGGTTCCGCCAATCACCGAGCCGAGATTGAAAAAGCTGGAGGCTATCGCCGGGACAAAAAATCGTCCCTTGGTATTTAAAATCCCCATTACCACCGCAGAAAGTGAGATGAAAATGAGGAAGGGCATCATTATCTGAGTGAGTTTTATGGTGAGAACACTCTTACCGGCGATCAGACTGAAATCCGGTGCCAAAAGAGAGACAATTGAATCGGCAAAAAAGATCCCTAGTAAAGTGATAATACTTAGAAGTATCAGGATAAAGGTTAGAACATTGGACGCCAACCTCCAGGTATCCTCCCGGGAGCGGTTCGTGTCGTATGCCGAAAAAACAGTGACGAAGGCGGCAGATAGCGCACCTTCCCCGAAAAGATCCCTTAGAAGGTTAGGTATGCGGAACGCTACAACAAAGGAATCGTTGGTGTATCCGGCGCCAAAAAGTCCAGCGAACACCTGTTCTCTGACAAGTCCAAGGATTCGACTGCACATCACAGCAATGCCAACGGTGGCGGCTGATTTGGCTATTGTGCTTTTATTTGCTGTCTGATCAGTCAACTGAAAATTATCCGGGAAAAATCTGAAATAGTAATTCGGGTTGCCAGAATACCCCGATAATAAAAAATATGCCACAAAATCATCATTTTGATTTGAATCAGGTACTTCTATACAAATATTTTTTTTGAAACACTTTGCTATCGCTGTTCTCTCTTGACTTTGTCTTTTGAAATTGAATATATGAGTACTGTCTTTTGCACCGAATGGAGGCTCGAGCGAGTTGAGAGTTTTGTCGTGATTTGGATACGGTATTGATAAATTGTCGTTTTAGAGGAGATACAAATGCAGGAAACAAATATGGTCAGGAATGTAGCAATAATTGGTCATGGTAATTGTGGCAAAACATCTCTTGCTGAGGCAATGCTTTTCACGGCCGGGAAAATTAACAGACTCGGTAAGGTTGATGACGGCAATTCAGCGATGGATTACGAAGAAGAAGAAATAGCCAGAAATATATCCATCAACACAAGTTTCCATAATTACAGCTGGAAAAAGCACAGTGTGTTTCTCATTGACACACCTGGTGATGATAACTTTCTTAATGAGACTGTCTCTGTTTCCCATGTATGCGACAGCGCACTGTTCACAATCGGTGCCGTACTTGGAGTGAAGGGGCAGACCATTAAGTTCTCGAATATTATAAAAGAGAGAAACGTACCAACTGTAATTGCTATCAATAAAATGGATCGTGAACGAGCCGATTTTCAGAAAACGATTGATGAAATCGAAGAGTCACTGGCGTTTAATCCGGTTGTCATTCAACTGCCTATTGGTGCTGAGGATGATTTTAAGGGGTATGTAGATCTAGTAACCGGAAAGGCTTATTTGTTTGATGGCGATAAGGGTGGGGTTAAATCAACTGATATCCCGGCTGAAATGGCTGATGAAGTGGCTCTGCTTCGCGAAACATTGATGGAAAATGTTGCTGAAACCGATGATGAGCTAATAGAAAAATTTCTGGAAGAAGGTGAACTGACCGAGGCAGAGTTGCTGGCAGGTTTGAAAACAGGCATATTGACTGCGACTATTGCCCCTGTTTGTGTTTGTGCCGCCACTCTAAATAAGGGAACTGCCCCACTTCTTGATATTATCAATGATCTTATGCCTTGCCCATCTGATCGCCAGCCCATCTCAGCTACAAAAGCAGACGGTGAAGAAACCGTTGAAATTGCACCAACTTCAGAAGAACCCCTGACGGCACTGGTTTTCAAAACCATGGCCGATCCTTACGCCGGACGGCTTACTATCCTAAGAATATTCAGCGGCATTCTGGATGGTGATAGTTTCTACAATTCCACGAAGAAGACCACAGAACGGTTTGGACAGCTCTATGTACTCGAAGGAAAAGAGCAGAAACCGATCGATAGTGCAGGGCCGGGAATGATTGTTGCCCTTACAAAACTAAAAGAAACCGGGACTGGTGACACCCTGGCTGATGCTTCTAGTCCTGTGTTATTAGAAGCTCCAGAGCCCTTAAAGCCTGTAATTTCTTTTGCTGTGAGTGCCAAAAAAGGCGACGAAGAAAAGGTTTTTGGCTCCATCACTAAAATGCTTGATGAGGATCTGACATTACGGCTTACCAGGCAAGAGCAAACCAAACAGGTGCTTTTGTCCGGTGTTGGGAGAGTACATCTTGATGTGGTTGGTTCTAAGATTAAGAGAAAATTTGGCGTTCAAATGGAGCTTAGTACTCCGAAAATTCCGTATATGGAAACTATTCGATCGACCGCCAGAGTACAGGGGAAACATAAAAAGCAAAGTGGTGGCCGTGGTCAATTTGGTGATTGCTGGATAGAAATTTCACCGCTACCAGGCGGTGGTTATGAGTTCGTAGATAAAATTGTAGGGGGGGTGATCCCGCAGCAATACAGACCGGCTGTGGATAAAGGTATTCAGGAAGCCATGGAGAAAGGTGTTTTGGCAGGATATCCCTTGATTGATGTAAAGATTGTTTTAGTTGACGGTTCTTTCCATAATGTTGATTCTTCGGAGATGGCTTTTAAAATTGCCGGCTCCCTTGCTTTCAAAAAAGGTGCACAGGAAGCCGGGCCGGTTTTGCTTGAGCCCTATATGGACATAGAAATCAAGGTCGGCAAGGAGAGCGTCGGCGATGTGATGGGGGACCTCAATTCCCGCCGTGGCAAGGTTATGGGGATGGATTCTGCTAATGGGTTAGAGGTTATTAACGCACAGGTTCCCCAATCCGAAATTTTGTCTTATGCAACAGATCTTACCTCAATGACGGGGGGGCTTGGAAGTTTCGATATCTCTTTTTCTCATTATGAAGAAGTACCGGCTCAAATCGCAGAGAAAATTGTTGCTGAGACAGCTGCAGAAAATAATTAAGGATAGAGCTGAACTGATATGCACGAAAACTACTCCTTTGCTGTACTGACAATGAGCGACAAAGGTGCCCGGGGGGAAAGGGAAGATACAAGTGGGCCCTATCTTCAGAAAAGGTTGGCCGAAGAAGGTTATATCTTACAGTCTTACCGTGTTATCCCCGATAACAAACAGGTAATCATCGACAGTCTTATAGAACTTGTCGATGATCAAAAAATATCCCTCATTGTGACCACCGGTGGAACTGGCGTTTCCCCGTCGGATATTACCCCTGAGGCAATGGTTTCTGTCATCGAACGTGAAATACCCGGAATGGCCGAGGCTATGCGGAGTGCAAGTTTATTAAAAACTTCACGGGCCATGCTTTCCCGAGGGAAGGTTGGCATTCGAAAGGAGAGCCTGATTATAAACCTGCCTGGTAGTTTGAAGGCAGTTAAAGAAAATCTTGAGGTCGTTCTCCCTGTTATCCCACACGCTCTGGAAAAAATCGGGGGTGGGGAGAGTGACTGCGGAGTTGTATAACTCAAACAAAACGGGGTAAGGCCGATTATTACTCAGCCTCACCCCGTTTTGTCAGCAGAAATGCTGACTGTTGTCATCGTATCTCAACAGTGGCTGTTTCTCCTACAGCCATTGGCGCGATTTCGCCAATGATGTAGGCCTCTTCACCGACTGCTTCAAAGTGATGACGAATATCTTTCGCTTGAGCTTCATTGACGATCACAAGCAACCCGATTCCCATATTGAAAGTGCGGTACATTTCGTCCTGTGGAACGTCACCTAATTTTTGCAGGAATGGAAAAATAGGTGGTAAGGGCCAGCTTGATGTATTAAGGACAGCCTTATAACCTTTTGGCAGAATGCGGGGAATATTGTCGATGAAACCGCCACCAGTATTATGCACCATGCCATTTAATGGGTAGTTTTTCAGAACATTGAGGACCGCCTGGACATAGATTTTGGTCGGCTTCAGTAACTCTTCGCCCAGCTCACAACCCAGTTCGTCGATGTGCTGTTTGACATCCAGCTTATGATCGGCAAAACAAATTTTTCGCACCAGAGAAAAGCCGTTGGAATGAAGACCGCTGGAAGTAAGGCCGATGATCTGGTCTCCGGCACGGATATCCGATCCGTCAATAATTGAATCCCGGTCGACAATTCCGGTAACAAACCCTGCAAGATCGTAGTCCTTGTCCTTATACAGTCCCGGCATTTCGGCCGTTTCGCCACCAACGAGCGAACATTGTGCCTGTCTGCAACCTTCGGCAATACCAGTAATAACTTCTTTGGCGATGGATAATTCCAGTTTACCGACGGCAAAATAATCGAGAAAACATAAAGGTACAGCTCCACCAACCACTAAGTCGTTCACACACATTGCAACAAGGTCAATTCCAATGGTGTCGTGTTTGTTGCAGAGATGAGCGACAGCAAGCTTGGTTCCGACACCATCGGTTGAATTGACGATAACCGGCTTATTATATTTGTTGGTATCGATGGCAATATGGGAAGAGAAACCGCCGATCCCTCCCAGAACGCTCCGCTGATGAGTTGATGCAACGATCTCTTTGATATCTTCGATGAATGCATTGCCTTTGTCGATATCAACACCAGCTTCACTGTATTTACTCTTAGTTGTTTCGCTCATATTTAATGATTGTAGATTTTGATATATTTTGGATCAGGACATAGATCAGTTTTGTGGAGTATATAACAATATATAATATTAAGGGAACTCTAAAAAAGCAATGCAATTGCATCAAATCACGATAAATATTGATGGATACGAAAGCTTTGCTAAGTCCATGTTGAAATATTTCATGGGTTTTGTTAAATAAGCCCGTTATGAAATTACTTGCGCTACTTATCGGTCTTGTTTTGATTCTGGAAGGTTTGCCTTACGTTGCTGCACCAGAGGCAATGCAGGACTGGCTAAAAAAATTGAGTGACATTAATCCCAGCCAGCTACGGTCAATGGGGCTTCTGGCCATGGTAATAGGGTTAACGATTATTTTCGTTGTTCAAAAAACATCTCTCTTTCAATAATCAGATTTTTAGTACCTTACCCCTCAAGGGGGCACTAAACTGAGTACTCCTGATTTCCTGTCATTCAGTTCAATACCCCCTCGGAGTCTGTCGCTTACCTGAGGGGTGCTCTTTTTTCCCGTTTACCGGGGTTAGTTAATTTAGTTAGAAAAAGAAATTGAAATTGACCTAGGTGAGTAAATGCAGGTAGAGTGCATTTTCACATGGTCACCTTGATTAATTGCATTTTTACGCCCCTGGACTTGGAACGAAAAAGCAAAATATTCAAGATACACAAGTCAATGTGCCTATTCGAAGCTCCGAGTTAATCCCTTTAAATTACAATGTGCTACGGTACAGCTATGGAAGTTAAAAAGAAAAAAGAATTAATCGGTAATGAAGGGATAGTTATCCTCGATATGGTCAGACGCTTAAACAGGCGTGGGGCGATTGAGCATCTGAAGAAACTCATCAGGAAAACCCATCCCGCCGATATGGCCTGGGTCTACAGGCATTTGACAGAGACTGAAAGGACTGCTGTTTTCAATATTATAGTTAAAACGGACTTTGTCGGATCTTTTTTAAGCGAACTGGATGGCCTGCTTGTCACGGAATTGGTCGAGGGGCTCACCCCGCAGTATATGGCGGAAATTCTCTCTGATATGCCATCTGATGACGCGGTGGATATTCTGGAAGTTCTTTCTGGTACGATTGCCGACGAAATCAGAGAACACATGGGTAAAAAGGATCGGGATGAAGTTGAAGAACTTCTGCAGTATGATCCTGAGACGGCCGGTGGGCTGATGTCTCCCGATTTCATGTATCTTGATGAGGAACAGGTGGTCAGTGAGGCCATAAAAAAAGTGCAGAAACGAAGTGAAGAAAAAGAGATGGTATTTTATCTTTACATCACACACGGCGACCATAAACTGTCCGGAGTAGTTTCTTTAAGGGAATTGCTGATGCATCCCGAAGAGCGACAACTAAAAGAAATCATGAATCCCAATGTCCTTTCGGTTACGACCGACACTAACCAGGGAGAAGTTGCCCACGTTGTTGCCAAATATAACATCCTGGCTGTACCGGTGGTGGACTCAAATTATACCCTGGTAGGTATAGTTACAGTTGATGATATTATTGACGTTATCAGGGAGGAGGCCTCTGAAGAATTCCTGCAGATGGCAGGTGCAGGAAAGGATAGTGAGATTTTACTGAAACCGACCAGGGAGAGCGCCTTTATCAGGGCGCCGTGGTTGTTTGCCTCATGGATAGGCGGAGTAATGGCGATGCTCATTATCGGGGCCTTTGAGGATGAACTTTCAAAGATGATTGCTTTGGCATCCTTTATTCCTGTTGTTATTGGTATGGGAGGCAATATTGCCACCCAGTCCTCCACAATTGTGGTGCGAGGCATTGCAACCGGCCGGATAAATCTTGACGAATCCTATCGCGTTGTGCTGAAAGAGATGCGAGTGGGTCTCATACTGGGGCTCATATACGGTTTGTTTTTGGGAGTCGTTGCCTTTCTGGGGTTCCCGGAACCTGCTCTTTTAGGTGTTGTCGTTGGCCTGTCTATTTTCTTCTGTATGGTAATGTCTGCTACATTAGGGACGATGATTCCACTTATCTTGAAGAGGTTTGATGTCGATGCGGCAATTGCAACCGGACCCTTTGTCACAACCTCCATTGATATTCTCGGGGTCCTTATGTACTTTTCAATTGCCAAGCTCTTTCTCAAATTATAACTTCTGGTAGAAATCGAAATAATTCAGTGAGCCATTTCATCCCATGAGAACGTCACCTGTTGCACTTATTGTTGTTGCCTGCCTGGCTGCCTGGCTTCTGTTTGTGCCAATTAAAAGGTTTGTAAGCACCTATAATGCTGAACCTCGAGCAGTCACCGCCCGGGGCGACCTCGCTGCTGATGAGGTCAATACCATTGACATCTTCCGGGCCAATTCTCCGGCGGTTGTGTATGTAACAAGTATTGCTGTAAGACGTGGATTATTTTCCCTAAATGCTGTTGAAATTCCGCAAGGGACTGGTTCTGGTTTTATCTGGGACGATCAGGGGCGAATAGTTACCAACTACCATGTTATAAGCGACGCGAATCGGGTTCAGGTCACTATGGCCGATAACTCGACCTGGAAGGCAGTTTTGGTTGGAGCAGCACCTGATAAAGACATCGCGGTCTTACAGATAGATGCACCAAGTCATCGGTTGAAACCGATTGCCATAGGAAGCTCTAGAGACTTGCTCGTCGGCCAGAAAGTGTTTGCCATCGGAAACCCTTTTGGACTCGATCAAACTATAACCTCCGGCATAATTTCTGCTCTTAACCGGGAGATCAAAGCTGTTACCGGCAGGGTGATCCACGGGGTTATTCAGACTGATGCCGCCATCAACCCAGGGAACTCAGGGGGGCCACTCCTTGATAGTGCAGGGAGACTTATTGGAGTAAATACGGCAATTTATAGTCCCTCAGGTGCATATGCGGGGATTGGTTTCGCCGTCGCGGTCGACATAGTCAATAGTATCGTTCCTCAGCTTATTAAGCATGGCAGAATTATCCGTCCTGGGATTGGTGCAACACTTGCTGATGAACGGGTGACCAAAAGGCTTGGTATTGAAGGGGTGTTGGTTCTGAACGTTGAACGAGGCGGACCAGCTGAAAAAGCAGGGTTGCAGCCGACGACACAATATCGTGGAGAAATTATCCTCGGCGATATCATCATCGCTGTTGCAGGAGTACAGATCAGATCTTTCGAGGATTTGCTCACCGAGCTTGAACGTTTTAGGGTTGGTGCGGAAGTTCTATTTACCATCCTCAGAAACGGGGAGACACTTGATATTACCCTTCGTCTGGCGGCAATAAACTAGGAGGCTGTCCGAGAATGCCCTTTTCATGATTGATAATTCTCTTTGAGTCTTTGTGCACTTCGACGTAGAAGAAAGAATTTAACCCTATGCTACCTTTTGGACAGTCATTTCCCTGGCTGGTCTTTAGGCCCATTTTTCTTCAGTTTTCGGCGTGATTCAAGGTTTTTGGATCTGGCGAGTTCCCGCATATCTTTTGTTTTATCTGATTCGTCAATAATCTCCCGGCCTATAATTTCTTCCAGCACATCTTCCATGGAAATAACCCCCGTCATTGTTCCGTACTCGTCAACAACGATAAAAAGATGTTGTCTCCGGTCGAAAAAATCAATGAGGATGAGATGGAGTGGCGCCGTTTCCGGGACAAAATGGGCAGGTCGTTTGAATCTTGATAGGGTAAACTTATTTTTTCCTTCTGCGGCGGCCTGAAGAACGTCTTTACGCATGACAATTCCTGTAACATTGTCCGGTTCGTGTTTATAAATTGGGATACGGCTGTGGCTGCTTAATTCGGTCAGCGTGGCCATGGCATTACCGACGGTTATATGCTCATTTATGGAAAAGGTTACTGTTCGCGGTGTCATCACCTGCCGGACAATTTTGTCTTTCAGGTCGAGTATGTTGTTAATAATCATGGCCTCATTTTCTTCGATGTCACCTGATTGTCTGGAAAGATCAGCAATAGTCTGTATTTCTTGAGCGGATATCGTTTCCTCAACTTTCTGCGGGAGCAGTTTGGTCATAGATCTCGACATCCAGACTATTGGTTTGAGCAGGAAGATCATGGCACGCAAGGGGTAGGTTATAATAGGCGCTAGTTTGTAGGCATAGACAACTCCGATAGTTTTCGGTAAAATTTCGGAAAAAATGAGAATCGACAGGGTGAAGACTGCAGAGAAGAGGATAAGGTTCTCGTCACCGAAAAGTTTAGCGGCTGCAGCCCCGGCAACGGAAGCCCCAATGGTGTTGGCAATAGTGTTCAGGGTAAGTATTGCTGTTATTGGTTGCTCAATGTCTGAACGGAGATCTTGTAGATGTACGGCTGCGGAATGACCACTCTTTTTCAGCATTTCGACCTGACTCGCGGTAACAGTATACAGTACGGCCTCGCAGATAGAACAGAGGGCAGAGATAGTAATGGCAAGGGATACTGAAATGAATAATGTTTGAAGCACCTGTATGTGACCTCAGAAGATTTACCCGAACCTCCACAACTAAATTTGCAGCGATCAGAGTATTAATTGATTTGTAACTAGTTTGTGTCCTGAAACCAGGAATTTTGTTCGAGATTGAGGCATACGAGATTTTATACCACAGCCATCTACTTGATATTCCGAGGATAAAAAATCTCGTATAGCGATGAGATCGGACAAAAGGGTGGGCGCAGGACGGAAACTAACAAAATATATAACTATTCTATATCGATATTTGAATTATACTGTAAATGACCAGATAATAAAGAGCGAGAAAATAAAACATAATGAACAGGATACAGGTGTAGAATGAAGACCACAAAGGTAGCTGTTTCGAAAAAGAAACTAGAGGAATATTCAGGAGAATTACTGGTAATATTTGTTGCTCAGGATAGCGATGGTAAAATTATTGGCGATCGTCTGTTTGGGCCGATGTTGAAATCCTTACAGGAATTCAAGGAGTTCACTGGTAAAAAAGAAGAAATTCTTCAATTGTATCCAGCTATTGGCCAGTTTAAAGGCTTAGTTCAATGCAAAAGGCTTATGTTGCTTGGACTTGGGGATATTGGTGAGCTGTCTGATCTAAACGAAATGTTTGAGCTGTTTAGAACTGCCGGGGGAAGCATCGCCAGTCAGTGTAAAAAAAATAAGATTGAGATTGTTGGCGTTAATATTCCGGAATTTAAAGGTTTGGATGCTGCTGTTGTCGGGGAATATGTGACTGAGGGGATTCTTCTCGGAGTGTATCAGTTCTTGAAATACAAGAAAAAGGATGACGATGTCTATCCTGGACTGAAGAAAATTGAGTTCCTTTCTCGCGCTGACAGATCCAAAATCCGTAAAGGTGTCGACAAGGGGAATAATAGTGCTCTTGCTGCATGTGCTGCAAGAGATATGGCCAATGAACCGGCGAACGGTTGGACCCCAAACCATTTTGCTAAATATGCGGAAAAGGTTGCGAAAGAATTACATTTGAAATGTACCATTCTGGAAAAATCCCACATGAAAAAACTTGGAATGGGGGGCATCATTGCCGTTAATAAGGGTTCAGAGGAACCGCCTAAACTTGTGATTCTCGAATACAATCCTGAAAAGTATACAGAAACTGTCTTAATGGTCGGTAAAGGACTCACTTTTGATTCAGGCGGGATCAGTTTAAAGCCGGCACAGGGCATGATGGACATGAAGTATGATATGTGTGGGGGGGCGGCTGTTCTTGCTGCAATGGAGGCCATTTCCCGGGAAAAACCTGGAATAAGGGTAGTGGCGATTATTCCATCAACGGACAATATGACTGGAGGCGGTGCAGTAAAACCTGGTGATATTATAACTCATTATGGCGGCATAACCTCTGAAATAGAAAATACAGATGCGGAAGGCCGTCTCATTCTCGCCGACGCACTTGCTTATGGTATAGAAAAATTTCAACCGAATTGTGTCATTGATCTTGCCACCCTCACTGGAGCGGTGATAATTGCCCTGGGGCATCATCACTCCGGTCTGATGAGTAATAATGATCGGTTGACTGAGAAACTTATTGAAGCTGGAAGGATCTGCGGAGAACCTCTTTGGCGTTTACCGCTTGGTAAAATGTATGCCAAACAGATAGAATCAAAGGTTGCAGACTGTAAAAATACAGGTGGTAGACCAGCTGGTAGCATTACTGCAGCAGAGTATTTGCATCAATTCGTCGGCAAGGTTCCATGGGCACACCTGGATATCGCTGGAACAGCCTGGAATTTCACCGAAAAATCATATGTTCCAAAGGGCCCTTCCGGTGTTGGGGTGAGGACTTTAATCGAATTGCTACGGCAATGGGAGAGCGGTATGTTTACTGAAGACAATTCCTGACACAACGATCGATGAAGATTTTTTTTTAACTTAGGTATGAATAAAGGTTGTGTTGATGTCTGCGACTTAGTGCCTTACCCCTCAAGGGGGCACTAAACTGAGTACTCCTGAAAGCCTGTCTCTCTTTTTTAGTACCCCCTTGTGGGGTGTTAGAGGGATGGACTCTGAAGTTACTGTATTTCCTTGTCTGTGGCGAACATATAAAAAACGGCAGAGTGTTCGCCAACCGACTCTCAGCGAACAGCAATTACACCTCAAGATCTACAATCCAAGTACCACCGTCGATAGTAATCTTGTCTAGGTGTTTGAGTTGTCTGCCCCTTCTGCTTTCGATAATACTGTTCACCATTACCTCTCCATTCTGTATCTTCAACTTTGCTTCAAATCCATCCTGGACAAGATTGGCAAGTTTTAGAAATTGACCGAGTCGAATAGGCAGCTCTTTGACTTTTATTGTATTGTGTTGTGCTGACATTTTTTATAATTTCCTGTTGGACCAAGGGTGAATCGCGGGCGCGAATGAATGTAAAATTGTTCGAATAATTGGTAACTGTTCAGCAGCACCCCATCTGTGCACGATCAGTTCGCCCAGCATACAAATGTATCGAAGTCTTCGCTTATCTGCTGATCGACCTGCTTGAGCACATCTGGAGCACGGCTGAACAGTTAGAGTCCGTGGTGTTTTCAGGTTTCTTGCATGTACCTGAATAGTTACAATAATTGAATTATTATGGTATAAGATTGACATACTGTTTCCTGTTGATTGGTTGGTTCTTTTCGCCAATGCCTTATGTTCTCATAACAGGCAGGATGTGGAGAAGATATACACGTAGGAGCTATAGAGATCACGCATTATAATTTTACAAGGGGGTTTATACTATGGAAATGAAATCAGTTGGCAGGATAGTTGGAAAATACAGCGGATTAATCCTGCTGATGGTTCTTATGACCGGATGCACCAGTGGGATGACGGGCGAAACTGATTCCAGCGTACCACTGACAAGTGATGATTTGGCTCCGGTAGCAACTATGGTTGAAAGCTACGGCGACATCGAATTGCCTATTGAGATGACCCTGTCGCAAAATAAGAGCATCGCAATGCGCACAGATTCTTTTCAAGGCGGCATTCACAGCTATAGCGGCCGTGTGCAGATTAATTCTCTCCGAGACTATATTATTGTGTCAATGCGCAATAATAAATGGAGACTAGTCGGTGAGGCCTCCTATAAAAACGTCATGCTTGCGTTTAAAAAGCCAAATAAGACCTGTATGTTCGTTTTATCTGAGAGTTTAGGTAAAACTCAAGCCAATCTTTACGTGACGGTTGACGTGGCGGCGGAAAACAAACTTAATCCGTTTGGTGGCTCGATTAATCAGTAACTGTTGAATGTATTGATGAAAATTTCGATCTGATCCTCGCAACCAGTGGTTGAAAGGTGGTGGATCAGGTCGACATTTTCAAGATGTTCTGCACCGAAAAAACACCAATTTCATACTGATTTCCCTGGCACAATTGTTTGGGAAGAGTCTTTAGTCGGTGGTGGTTGGTTAACTGGCTGACACGTTCGATCCTTGCTGTTGAAATTTCTCTTTTCTTTCGTGACCTTGCTAACCTTTTGTTTGAATATCTCTATTTAGTTTCAGGATGAAAATTCACTAAGATGCTTTGCCTCAGAATATTTTTTTTGGAATAATGTTTTTTCACCAATTTGGTAATATTCGCACATTCTATAGACGCACCAAAAAAAAGGTCACAATTGAAGAATCCTGTTAAAATGGAACAGCGCTCCAATCAGGATCGCCGACAAAACCATATACCATTTTACAAGCTCTTTTTCTTTAAGGGCAGGCGGCGGACCTTGCAGCGCACCGAAGACTGCAAACGGATCACCGTGCTTGATCAGTACCATCCCGGCTTATTGATTTCCGTACTGGTTGTGGTGGGCCTGAGCCTGTTGGATGCTGCTTTAACCCTCACTTTGTTGGATAAAGGGGCGGTGGAACTCAACCCAGTGATGAGGTACTACATTAATCTTGGCCCTGGAATTTTTTTGATGGTTAAGTATGGTCTTACGGCTTTGGCTTTACTGATCATGGTTGTTCTTAATCCTATCATCTCCGTACGATACCGTATTGCATCCTCACTTATGTTTCCCTTCTGCATATTGCTGTTCGGGTCCGTCGTCATATGGGAGCTGTATTTGTTGGCCAATTTGAGTTCTATGTAATTTTATTGATTTGGAATCAATCTATGGCCGCAAATTACGGTTGGCATTCATTTTAAATGTAAGGAAAACAATGAGGATATTTTCATTGTCACGTCAGAATCTCTTATCAGTTTCCTGATCGCAGACAATATCCTTTCGCTGTTGTTTTTTTGCATTATCTATTTCTTTTTGTACCAGATAAGCATCAATTTGGGAAAACCTTCCCGCCAAGCTTGAGCACCATTGAGAATGATATCCATATACTCACAGTTTTTCAGGTTTTGAACCAGCGGAGTACCGGCGAGGGCAGCTTTTGCGGCTGAAGAGAACGGTACAGCGAGAAACTTGATTCCCTTCCTTGGTGAGCTGCTGATCCTGGGCAATCAAGGAACATAAAAGCCCTTTCCACAGAGGTCTTTCGACTCGTAGAAAGGGCTTCTCGTTTAGATTGCTTTCGCGTAGACAATCTAGAGGAGTAGATTGCACCATAATACGTAGAAAGAACGATAACGCCACAACAACCTTAAATAACCAACACAAACCAAGAAAAACGGCAAATCGCCCAAGTTTGAATTTCAGCAAACCAGGAAACCGATTGAGATCAGGCTCGGACCTGATGGAAACTATTATTATAATTGTCATCCAACCGGCAAGAGCGGGGGATACTCCTTCCACATCTCAAGGGCTGATGTGATTATTTTCATCATTACCCGTAAAGACTATATGAAAACTTCCAATGTCTGGGGTGATATTGGTTCAGCTTCTTGTTGGAGACCATGGTTAATCAGTAAAAGAAACAGGTTTAAGGCTGTCGGAATTTGCAACAACGAAGAAGATGAAGAGTTTTTACGATACCATCAAATATTAAAAGAATAGAAAAACCGTATACGTGATGTAACGTGAATATCTTTTAACCCTAAATCTTGAAGGGTACCTCCCCTTGAAATCGCCTTCTGATCTCATTGCAGTCCTCGTCTGAAATTGACAGGCACCTCTGCAGGTCAGCGCTCTCCCGTTGCAAGCTGACCACAAGCGGCGGAGATATCAGTCCCGCGGCTGCTTCTTATAAATACTGTATAATGAGCATCTATCAGTATTTTTTGAAATCTCAAGAGCCGGTCCTTGCTGGGGCTTTCAAATGGAAGTGCCGGAGATTCATTATAGGGCAGCAGATTAATTTTGCAGGGGATTCCTTGAAGTTTCCTTCCTAACTGGATGGCATCTCGATCTGCGTCATTAATGCCTTTGAGAAGAGTATACTCAAACATTATTCTTTTTCTTTTCGACAAGGGAAATTTACGGCATGCATCGAGCAGCTCATCGAGGGAATAACGAGTATTCACAGGCATCAAATTGCTTCGCACTTCATCGTTTATTGCGTGCAGGGAAATAGCTAGATTCACTGGAGACTTCTCTCCGAACTCTTTGATTTTTGGTACAATACCGCAGGTGGAGACAGTAATCCTCCTCCCTGCGAGATCCAACCCCTTCGGTTCAGTTATGATTGACAGGGAAGCGAGAACATTCTCCAGATTATTGAGTGGTTCACCCATTCCCATATAGACAACATTGGTTATCCTGTCGGGGCCTATGAGACTCTCTATGGGTTGGGCGAGCAGGTAATCCCGTGCCCCGCATACCTGGTTGACAATTTCCGCAGGAGTCAGGTTTCTTATAAAACCCATGGTTCCAGTGAGACAGAAGGTGCAGCCCATGGCGCAGCCGACCTGGGAGGAAATACAGAGAGTATTTCTATCCGGCTCCGGGATAAGAACTGATTCAATGATATGCCCATCGTGGAGCCTAAAACCAAACTTAACGCAGCCATCGTTGGCCTTTTCAATAATGGGATTGGAGAATCTAGATATGAAAGCATTTTCCTCTAACACTTTCCTGAAGACCTTGGCAAGATCTGTCATCTGTGAGAAATCAGTGATTTCAGGCCGATATAGCCATCCCATTATTTGCTTGCCACGAAAGGTTGATTGTCCAAGGCTCACGGCGAACTCAATCAAACCATCCTGGGTGAGGTTTTTCAGGTCTGTTTTTTGCCCAAGGCTCATAGTGCCCTCCTGTAATCCGGCACAAGAGGTGTGGCGCCGTTCAATGCCATCTCTATGGAAGCGAGGAAGGCATTCTGATCTCTTGGCAATCGGCCCGCAAGCGGCAAATAGCTTGAGGCATGATTGGCATGGAATTGACATTTGACGTCTTTAAGGTGAGAAATAAGCAGATGGAGTTCTTGCAGGATTCCAGAGGGAGTCGGCAGTATAAATTTTCCCGCTGCAACATCTTCACCTAGTTCGGTGTTTTCGAGCGGTATCAGGGTAAGGGCGGCAATCTGATTTGGTGCCATTTTATTTAAGACTCCTGCTGTATCAGTAGCATGCTGAGATGATAATGAAACTCCGCCGAGGCCGAGAAGGGTAGTCACCGAGAGAAAAATCCCGGATTCCCTTATTTTTTTACCTGCAGCCGTCATGGTTGACGCTGTTTCCCCTTTTTTGACGTATTGCAAAACCTTATCGCAGCCGCTCTCAAGGCCCATATACACACGGTCAAGCCCCATGGATTTTAGCTCTTTTAACTCAGTTATACTCTTATTTCGCACAGCTTTTGCATTTCCGTACATTGAAATCCTTGTGATCCAGGGGAGATGCGTTCGAATCTTATTGAAAAGCTGGAGTAGTCTTCTCTGTGACAGTATAAGCACGTCACCGTCGGCCAGGAAAACACGTTTTTGATTGCGACAATGCTGTTTGGCAAATTCAAGGTCTGCATCAATGGTATCTTGTGCCTTCAACTGGAAACCAATTTCCTTATAGGCACCGCAGAAGGTGCATTTATTATAGGAACATCCGACCGTCACCTGGAGGATGATTGCGTTTGCCTCGCTGGGCGGTCGGATGACATTCCCTACATAGTTCATATAAAATCGCTTCAGGCCGCCGGATTTTTTGCTTTAAAATCTTTCATGAATTCAACCAGCTTTACGACACCTTCGACAGGAAAAGCGTTGTAAATGGATGCTCGACAGCCACCAATTGAGCGATGCCCTTTTAAACCGTTGAGGTCGACCGCTGCAGCCTCAGCAATAAATTTTGCCTCAAGTTCTGGGGTCGGCAAGTTGAAGGCAATGTTCATGAGTGAGCGGGATTCTTTTTCGGCGTGACCACGATAATAGTCGCTGCTGTCAATCGCCCCGTAAAGAAGAGCTGCTTTTTCCCTGTTTATTTTTGCCATGGCATCGATACCGCCCTGTTGCTTCAGCCATTTTAACACCTCGCCGACGACATAAATCGAAAAGCAGGGTGGGGTATTAAACATGGACCCTTTATCGGCGTGTGTTTTGTAGCTCAGCATGGTTGGGGTGTTTGCCGGTGTCTTCTCAAGAAGATCCTCCCGAATGATGACGACGGTAACACCAGCTGGTCCAAGGTTTTTCTGCGCTCCAGCAAATATAAGACCAAATTTTGAGACGTCCACCGGTCGTGACAGGATATCAGAACTCATATCACTGATGAGCATCTTGTCAGTTTTCGGAAGTTCGGGAAACTCAGTACCGTAAATGGTATTATTGGATACGTAATAGAGGTACTCAGAATCTTCAGCGACGGTGTATTCATCTTGCTTAGGTACCCGATTAAAACTGGCTTCTTCGCTCGAGTAGGGGACATCAATCTCACCAAACAATTTGGCTTCCTTGATGGCTTTTTTTGCCCAGGTACCGGTGTTGAGATAGGTTGCCTTCTTGCCTTCACCCAAAAAATTCATAGGGATCATGAAAAACTGGCTTGAGGCACCACCTTGTAAAAATAAAACCTTATAGTTATCTGGAATCTGCATCAACTCGCGAAGGTTGGCTTCAGCTTCATCTGCAACGGACATAAATTCTTTAGAACGGTGACTGATTTCAATAAGACCAATACCGGTTTCCTGAAAATTAACGACATCCTTCCCAGCTTTTTGCAGCACTTCGTAGGGGAGGGTTGCTGGTCCGGGACTAAAATTAAATACACGATCAGTCATTGCTGGTTTCTCCTGTGGTGGGTTTTATATTGAATGATATTTGAGGGTTTAGTTATAACTTGTCAAATGTAGCAGCAAACTATCTGCCTGAATTTTGCCTGATGGCCTCATATAAGACTATCCCTGCAGTCATGGCAAGGTTCAAACTTCTGATATTGGGATTTGGCATCGGCAGAGTATAGCACCTGTCTTGATACAAATGAAGTATGTCTTCGGGTATGCCTTTTGTCTCTTTTCCGAAAATCAAAAAACTACCTGGATTCAACTGTGCTGAGCTATATACTTTAGTGACTTTCGTAGTAAAGAAAAAGAGTTCAAGCTCATTTTGGGCCTGTAGAAATGCATCAAAGTTATCCCAATGTCGAATATCAACATGTTGCCAATAATCGAGACCAGCGCGTTTGAGATGTTTATCATCGGTTGAAAAGCCGAGTGGGTGTATCAAGTGCAGCACTGAGTTGGTGGCTCCGCAAAGTCTGGCTATGGAACCGGTGTTCGGAGGAATTTCAGGTTCAACCAGTACTATGTTGAAAGGACGAGGTGTATTCATGTCAGGAAACTTCAGTATGATTATAAATGAGTCTGTTGATTTATGAGAATTTTCGTTCGATATCAAGGCATGTGGAAAAAATAACCGGAGACATATACTTAATATTTCGAGGATTATTTTTTCCACATAACGCGGAGATCGGGCGAAAAGGCCGTAAATCAACGGGCTCATAAATGGTTAAAGGAGTATGGTTTATACTCATTGCGCAGGACGAAAACAACGAAAAACAAGCAGAAGTGAGCAGGGGTGAGCATAAAACGTTGCTTTTTAAGTGCGAACGGATAGATTTTGAAGTTCGTTCACATTCGTAAAACAAATTCGTAAAACAAATTATACAGGCCATCTGACTTGAGTGGTGAATGAAAATTGAATGATTCAAACAACGACATTTCAGGCGATGGACGTTTGACAGTATTACTTCTCCTTATGTTCGGCCTCCTGTTGTTTGACTTTAGTTATAGGCAGCATTGGTCTTTTTTAGATGGAAACAACGGTTACATTTCTGGAGGACAGTTGGCATTTCTACGTCCGGATAAACTCGTTGTTGAAAATTGTTCAGATGCTGGTAGGGAGCAGGACCACAAACCTGTCCCTGCAACATACTCCCCTTTCTTTTTTGAATTGATTCCGATTAACAGAGCAAACAAGAATATACTTATGACTATCAATGGAATCGGGCCTGCTCTGGCCGCGAGTATTGTAGAATACCGTAATGAATTCGGACCTTTTAAAAAGAGTATGGATCTTCAAAATCTTAAAGGAATAGGTCCAAAGCGTGCAGCCAAGTTTACAACAGTATTCACATTTACCGAGGTACCATGACCCCCGAAATAATAAAAAAGCCTTG